>DASWDF010000081.1:0-17048 GCA_036395475.1 Casimicrobiaceae bacterium | reverse complement strand
ATTCACCGCGTCGGCCGCACGGGCCGCGCGGGCAACGCGGGCGAGGCTGTCTCGTTCTGTGCGCCCGACGAAGAGAGAATGCTGGTCGAGATCGAGCGGCTGCTCAAACGCTCGATTCCGGTGGCGGCGGCGGGGGTTGTCGCTGCCGGGCGCAGGCCTCCGCGCGACGCGCGCCAAGCGCGGCCGCCGAGGGAGCCGCACGATCGCGCAGCAGCCCATGCGCGCCATATGCCGCGCCCTGAAGCAGTCGATCGCAATCCCGACCAGCCACATATCGCGCGTCCTGCACCGGTCGATCGCAATCCCGATCAACCTCCACGGGTGCAGGCTCCGCAGCGCCCGCAGCCGGCTGCGGCGCTGACCGCGACAGCGAGCGCGCCCGGACGACACTGGCACAAGAAGTCCGCCCCGGTTCCCGCGCTGTTGATGAAGCCTCGGGTGGCCGAGCCCGAAAGCGCGTAGCCCTTCGCGGCGCTTGGCCGCCGTGAAACGGAGCATCGTCGCGCACTGCCGTTCGGGTTTCGAGGCGGAGTGCGTCTCCGACCTCCTGCGCATCGGCTCCCGCGCCCACATTGAGCTCGCGTGCGACGCCGTCGCCGGCGGCGCCTTGGTGATCGGCGCCTGCGGCGCGCTCGACAAGACGCGCTGGGAAAGCGCGTTGGCAGCAACTCGGCCCTGGTTCGCGCGCTCCATATTCGTCGGCGACGGACCGCACACGCTCCCCGAGCGCGACCGCATCACGCCGCTGCTGGCCATCGCGACCGAACACGAACCGCCGTTTCGCGCGCTCTGGTTGGAAACTCCGGACACCAATGAGGGGAAGACCCGTTCGGGCCTGTGCCGGCGGTTGTCCGCGCCGTTGAGCGTGGCTGCAGACCGCGCGGGGCTTCTCATGCCCGACGACCCACGCGGCTTGCGGCTGCACGTCGTTTTCGTCGATGCAGCGCACGCGTGGATCGGCACGAGTCGAGCTGCGACGGGAAGCGCGTGGCCGATGGGCATCCCCCGGCTCGCGCTGCCGCATTCAGCGCCATCGCGGTCGACGCTCAAGCTCGCCGAAGCCCTGCTGACATTCCTGACCGAAAGCGAACGCCTACGATTGCTCAAGCCTGGCATGCGCGCGGTCGACTTGGGCGCAGCACCCGGAGGCTGGACTTGGCAGCTCGTGCAGCGGGGTTTAAGCGTCACCGCAATCGACAACGGACTCTTGCGCGGCGAGATCGCGCGCGACCCGCTGGTCGAGCACCTGCGCGCCGACGGGCTCACCTGGCGACCGCAGCGTCCCGTCGATTGGATGGTCTGCGACATCGTCCTGCAACCCTCGCGCATCGCCGCGCTCGTCGCCGCGTGGGTCGCGGACGGCGCGTGCAGGCGCACGATCTTCAACCTCAAGCTGCCGATGAAAAAGCGCTACGCCGAGGTCGAGCGCTGCGCGGGGCTGATCGGCGATGCGCTGTCGCGCCGCCGCTTACGCTACACGCTGCGGTTCAAGCAGCTTTACCACGACCGCGAGGAGATCACTGGGTATTGCGCGCGGCTCGATTCGTAGCCTGGGTTGAGGGCGCAGCCCGAAACCCGGGACGGCGTCCGGTGCGACCCTCGTTCCCGGGCATCCCCCGGATCAAGTCCGGGGTCAGCCCGGGCTACGCTGAAAGCCGCTCGAGCTGCGGCTTGAGCTTTTCGAGGGTGGCATGAAATCCTGCCAGGCGTTCGCGTTCCTGCGCGACGATCTGTGCCGGCGCGCGGGCGACGAACGATTCGTTGGCGAGCCGCGTACTGGCCCTGGCAATCTCGCCCTCGACCCGCGTAATCTCCTTGGCGATGCGTTCGCGCTCGGCTGCGACATCGACCTTAATGTCGAGCATGAGTTGAAAATGCTCGACGACTTTGACCGGAGCTTCGCTCCGCGGCAAGATATCCGCGTAGCTCACGTGCGACAAGCGCGCGAGCGGCTTCACGAACGGCTCATACCGTCGCGCAAGCTCGGTCCCGCCTGCGACGGAAAGCCCCACCTTCTCTCCCGGCCCCAGCTCGGCCTCGCCGCGGAGCTCTCGAATCGCGTTGACCAACTGCTGCAGAACCCCGATCTCCTGCTCGGCCGCGACGTCTTTCTTCTCCGGCTGCATCTCGGGATACGGCTGGTCGGAAATCGAGACGCCTCTCTTGCCGGCAAGCGCAGACACGCTCTGCCACAGCTCTTCGGTAATGAAAGGAATGAACGGGTGCGCAAGCCGCAGTACGGCTTCCAGCACGCGTACCAGGGTCCGTCGCGTGGCGCGCTGCGCTTCGTCGTTCCCGGTGGCGAGCTGCACCTTGGCGAGCTCGACGTACCAGTCGCAGTATTCGTCCCAGACGAATTCGTACAAGGTCTTGGCGGCGAGGTCAAAGCGATACGCCTCGAGATGCCCGGCGACGGACGCTTCGGCGTCTTGCAACCGGCTGACGATCCAGCGATCGACGACCGACAGATTCAGCGGCGCTGACGCGTCGAGTGCAACGTCCTTGCCCTCGACGTTCATCAGCACGAAGCGCGCGGCGTTCCACAGCTTGTTGCAGAAGTTGCGATAGCCCTCGCAGCGGTTCAGATCGAAGTTGAGCGTGCGGCCGAAGGTCGCGAGGCTCGCGAACGTGAAGCGCAGCGCGTCGGCGCCAAATGCCGGAATGCCTCGCGGGAACTGCTTGCGCATGCGCTCTTCGATCGTCTCGCGCTGTTTCTCCAGCATCAGACCGGTGACGCTCTTGGCGACGAGGTCCTCGAGATTCGTGCCGTCGATCAAGTCGAGCGGGTCGAGGATGTTGCCCTTCGACTTCGACATCTTCTGCCCGTCGCTGTCGCGCACGATCGAATTGATGTACACGTCGCGGAAAGGGATCCTGCCGGTGAAGTAGGTCGTCATCATGATCATGCGGACGACCCAGAAGAAGATGATGTCGAAGCCGGTGACCAGTACCGACGAGGGCAAGAAGAAGCGCAGCTCCTGCGTTTCCTGCGGCCAGCCGAGCGTCGAGTGGCACCACAGCGCGGAGGAGAACCAGGTATCGAGCACGTCCTCGTCCTGCCTGAGCGCGCTGGCGGGCTGACCCGCTTTCTTCGCCGCTTCTTCCGCATTGCGCGCGACGAAGACATTGCCCGCGTCGTCGTACCACGCGGGAATGCGGTGGCCCCACCAGAGCTGGCGCGAGATGCACCAGTCGTGCACGTTTTCCAGCCAATTGTTGTACCAGGACGTCCAGTGCTCGGGAACGAACCGGATGCGGACCGGCTCGCCGGTGTTCGGTTCGGGGAGACTTGCGTTGACCGCCGCCAGGCAGATGTCCCGGAACGATTTGCCCGGGAAGAAGGGATGAGCGGCCGGCGCGGGCTTGGTCATCGCCACGAACCATTGGTCGGTCAGCATCGGCTCGACGACCTCGCCGGTGCGCCCGCAGCGCGGCACGATCATCGTGTGCGGCTTCTCGGCTGCGACCAGCCCCGCGGCACGGAGGTCCGCCAGCACGGCTTTTCGCGCCGCGTAGCGGTCGAGGCCGCGGTATTTCTCCGGCGCGTTGGCGTTGATCTTCGCATCCAGAGTGAAGATCTCGAGCGGATCGAGCCCGTGCCGCCTGCCGATGTCGTAATCGTTGAAATCGTGCGCCGGCGTGATTTTCACGCAGCCGGTGCCGAACGCCTTGTCGACGGAGGCATCGGCGATTACCGGAATCCGCCGCCCGGTGAGCGGCAGTTCGACCTCCTTTCCGACAAATCGCGCGTAGCGTTCATCATCCGGATTGACCGCGACCGCGACATCGCCCAGCATCGTTTCCGGTCGCGTCGTCGCGACGGTGAGATAGCCGGACGCATCGATCAGCGGGTAGCGAATCTCCCACAGCGTGCCCTCCTCTTCCTCCTTTTCGACCTCGAGATCGGACACCGCGGTGCCCAGCACGGGATCCCAATTGATGAGCCGCTTGCCGCGATAGATGAGGCCATCGTCGTAAAGGCGCACAAAGGTTTCGAGCACCGCGTTGGACAAGCCTTCGTCCATGGTGAAGCGCTCGCGCGACCAGTCTGCCGATGCGCCGAGCCTTCGCATCTGGTTGGTGATCGTCGAGCCCGATTCCTGCTTCCACCCCCAGACGCGCTCGATGAACCTGGCGCGACCGAGATCGCGGCGCGATAAGCCTTCCGCCTTCAACTGATTCTCGACGACGATCTGGGTGGCGATGCCGGCGTGATCGGTGCCGACCTGCCAGAGCGTGTTGTCGCCGCGCATGCGGTGCCACCGGATCAGCACGTCCATCAGCGTCTGCTGGAACGCGTGCCCCATGTGCAGCGTGCCGGTGACGTTCGGCGGCGGGAGCTGGATGCAGTACGCGGGAACGTTCTCGCGCAGAGACCGCTTGAACAGCCCGTGCGACTCCCAGTACGCGTACCACTTGCCTTCGATCGTGCGCGGCTCGAAGCTTTTCGCGAGTTCCATCGGCGAGGCCGTCAGCAAACCGCGAATTATAGCGAATTGGCGCGGCACGCCCGGGCGTGGTGCCCTGCGCGTCGGCTGCAGTGATCGAGAGGAACTAACGCGACGGCGTGGCGACGGGCTCGGCGTCGGTCATGCGGTAGAGCACACCGGCCGGATCGTCTTTCAGCACCGCGAACCTGCCGGCGACGACGATCGGCTCGAAACCGTACGCGAGCGGTTTCTTGGCCAATACTTCGACGATTGAGTCGGGCCCGGCCGGAAGACAGAACGGGCAATGCGGGGGCACGGCGGAGAGCAGGAAATGCTTCTGCTTGTCGCCCATGTCGAGCGGAATGATGAAGCCCTGGACGCGCACGTCCTTCTTGTCCAGGCCCATGATGTCGCGCGAGAACTGCGGAACCATCTTGTTGCCCTGCTTGACCGGCTCGACCTGCGAGAGCGTTTTCCACGACACGACGCCGTGCAGGTCCGGGAGGAGCTGCGAGGCGTAATCAGCCGCGCTCGGCAGCCCCGACGGCGGCACGGTGTTGTCGAGGGCGAGCACGGGCAACGCTGCGGCGAGGATCGCAGCCCCGATGACAGAAGCAAAGCGGATGGTCATTGCAATCAACCTTTGGCCAAGGTTGCCGCCACGTCGAGGCGATACGCGCGCCAAGCCGGCAGCAATGCCGCGATTATACCCCCGGAGAGCGCGAGTGTAACGACGCCAAGCTCGCCAGGAAGGAGCGTCGACGCGCCGGTCGCGAGTGATGCTGCGGCGGGAAGCCATGCGCCGATCGCTGCGAGCAGCGCATGTCCTAGCGTCACCCCCAGTAGCGCGCCTGCAGCAGACAGCAGCAAGCTCTCGAGGAGCAGCACACCGCACACGCGGCCGCGGCTCGCGCCCAAGGTGCGCATGATGGCGAGATCGTATTGACGTGCATCCATCGCCTGGTAGAGCGCGATGAACATTCCCAATGCGGCGGCGGCGATGAGAAACAGCGCAAAGCCGCGGATGACGTCGGTCCCGACGCCGAACACCGTGAACAACCGCGCCGACTCGTATGCAGGCGACGCAGATTGCAGCGACGATTCCGCATTGATCTGCCGCGGCAGGCTGGCCGCGGCGAGCGGCGTCGAGTAGCGGATGAGCGCCATCGTGACCTCGCGTCCCGGCGCCACGGCGGATTCCTCGGCATGCGCGTTGGCGGAGCCCGGCTGACCCGCCGCGGCGCTCTCTTGCGCGTGCTCTTCCTGCGCTTCGTGCTCGTGCACCTTCCAGACGCTATCGACGCCGGTGAGCACCAGACGGTCGATGACGGTGCCCGCCGGCGCGAGAATCCCGACGACGCGGTATGGATTGTCGGCGTGAACCTCGCCGCCCTCGACGAGCCCGTGCGAGCCCGCAAATTGCGCGCCGACGACAAGTCCCGAGCGGCGCGCGACTTCCGCACCGAGTACCCCTTCGAGCGGCGCCCTCCACAGCGCGCCACTGGCGAGCCGGGCGCCATAGAGACTGAGGAAGCCGGGTTCGGTGCCGACGATGTGATAGGCGCGATAGCTGTCGCCCAGCGCAATGGGAATGACTTCGCGGATCAGCGGGTTGCGGCGAAGCCTTTCGACTTCCTCGAGCGGGATGTTTCCGGGCGGCACGTCGACGTGGTAGACGCCGGCCAGCACGAGCTGCAGCGGACTGCCCTTGGCGCCGACGACAAGATCGATCGCCGCGGCATCGCGCTTGAGGCGCTCATCGAGCGCAGTGGTGAGCAGCAGCAACAGCGTGATCGTGGCAACGCCGAGCGTGAGCAGCAACAGGTTGAGCAGCGTCGCCAGCGGGCTGCGCCGGGCGTAGGCGTAGGCAATATGCACAAGGTTCACGCCGCGGCCTCGAGATCGTAACGGCGCGCAAAGGCATCGCGAATGCGGCCGTCGTGCGAGGCGACGACGAGCGTCGCGCCGACAGCGTCGGCCTGCGCCGCGAGCAGACCGGCGGCGGCAAGTGCGTTTGCATCGTCGAGCGCGGCGGTCGGCTCGTCGGCGAGTAGCAGTGCGGGCCGGTTGATCGCCGCCCTCGCGATTGCCACCCGCTGCGCCTGTCCCTGCGACAGCGTGCCCGGCATCCGCAGCGCGAGATCGCCGATGCCGAGCGCCGCGAGCACCGCTTGCGCCGCCGCGGGATCTGCCGGAACTCCGGCAAGATATTGCGCGAGCAGCAGGTTATCGAGCGCGGAAAGGCTCGCGAGTAGGTGCAGCCGCTGCGGCACGAAGCCGACGTGGCGGCCGCGCCAGCGGTCGAGCGCAGTGCCCGACAGCTCGGCGAGATTCTGGCCGCCGACGGCGACACTTCCCTGCGACGGTCGCAGCAGGCCCGCCAACAGGTGCAGCAATGTCGACTTGCCGCTTCCCGAAGGGCCCGCGAGCAACCAGCGTTCGCCCGGCGCCGCCGACCACGCCGGCACCCGCAGCGCGAGCGTCTTTCCGAAGCGATGCTCGATGCCGTTGAGCGCAAACATTTGCGCAGAGCTTAACGCAACCCGGTTGCGTTTACAATTCGCGTCCGACGGCGCGCGCGACCGCGCCGAGCTGTCCCATCAGCGTCGCGAACTCGGCCGGGGTCAGCGCCTGGTCGGCGTCGCACCATGCATCGCAGGGATTGGGATGCACCTCGATCAGCAGGCCGTCGGCGCCCGCCGCCACCGCCGCGCAGGAAAGCGCCGGCACCATCCACGCCTTGCCGCCGGCATGCGAGGGATCGACGATCACCGGCAGATGCGTTTCGCGCTTGAGCACAGGCACCGCGGTCACGTCGAGCACATTGCGATACGCGGTCTCGAAGGTGCGGATCCCGCGTTCGCAGAAGATGATGTTGTGATTGCCCCCGGCAGCGATGTATTCGGCTGCCATCAGCCACTCGTTGATCGTCGACGACATGCCGCGCTTGAGGATGACCGGCTTGGTCGTGCGCCCGACTTCCTTCAGCAGATCGAAGTTCTGCATGTTGCGCGTGCCGATCTGGATGACGTCGACGTCGTATTGCAGGAAGGTTTCGAGCATCCGCGGGTCCATCAGCTCGGTAACGATCGGCAGGCCGTGCGCATCGGCGGCTGTTCGCAGCAACTCCAGCCCTTCAATGCCTTTGCCCTGAAACGTGTAGGGGCTCGTGCGCGGCTTGAATGCACCGCCGCGCATCAGGCGCGCGCCAGCCGACTTCACGCCCGCCGCAGCGACGTCCATCTGCGGGCCGGTCTCGACCGAGCACGGACCCGCGATGACCTGCACGGTCTTTCCGCCGATCGGCACCCCGGCGACGTCGATGACAGTGTTCGCCTTGTGCCATTCCCGCGCGACGATCTTGTACTGCTTGACGATGTGCATCGATTTCTCGACGCCGGGCATCGGATCGAACATTTCGGGATCGAGCTTGCGCTCGTCGCCGACGGCGCCGATCAACGTGCGCTCGGTGCCGCGCGAGATGTGAACCTGCAAGCCATGGGCAAGGATTTTCGCTTCGACGGCTTCGATTGCCTTTTCGTCGGCGTCCGGCTGCATGACGATGATCATGGTCGATTCCCCAAAAAAATCGGGCGGCACCTGGGCCGCCCGATGTTGGTTGAAACTGGTTGCTTGCGACGAAGCAGGCGGCCCGCGCAGCAGCTATTCAGCGATCCGACCATCAGGCCGCGCATTGGTCGCAGCTTCCCTTGATGGTGACCTCGATGTCGCGCCGCCGATACCCGGCGGGGAGTGGTATCGACGGCAGCCTGGCCTGGTCGAGGCAGATTACCTTGCCGCAGGAACTGCACTCGAAGTGGGCGTGGCCACCGCCGCGCGCGGGCCGATGCCCGGCGGCCGAAAAGCGCCAGATCCGATCCTCGCCGGAGACCTTGTGCACAAGACCCTGCTCGGTAAGCCATTCGAGCACGCGGTAGAGCGTCACGCGATCGACATCTTGGCCACGGCGCAAGCGGCGCTCGACCTCGTGATGCGTCAACGCCTCGTCGGCGCGAAGCAGCGCCGCCAGCACTTCGATGCGGGCGCGCGTCAGGCGCGCGCCGGTCGTCGCAAGCAGCGTTGCCGCCTGCAGCGCGGGTCGTGACGGGACATTCTTGTGAGTCATCGGAGAAACGGTGCCCGCAGGCTCGGACGATCATAGCGCCGGCTCGCACGGCAAAACAAGCGCGGCAGCCTCCTTCTACGGGCTCACGCCGCTACTTCTTCTGCTGCTGTCGCCATTGCGCGATCTCGCGTTCGATCGCTTCGGCGACATACGTTCGCACGAGCTGCCCGACGTGGGCATCGATCGCCTCGACCAGCTCGGCGCCGGCGCGCGCAACGATCGGCTGCAGGTGCGAGGCGAGTTGCGCCTTGAGGCCGGTGTCGATGAACAGATCCAGGCGCTGCAGCACCTGCATCGAAATCTGCTCTGCCAGCGCACGCCAGCGCTCTTCGTCGTTGGCCGCCTCTGGCGGAACCGATTCGCCCGTCGACACCGCCGGGCTTTCGGTGCCGCCGGGTGGCGTCGAGCCCGTCGGCGGCGGCGTCGGCGCGGAGCCCGCCGCACGAAGCGTCCGCGTGACCGTCGGGTCGCGCTCCTCGGCTCGTTGCGCAGTCCCGGCTTGGGGCTCGACAGCGCGAAGCGCGACCGGTGGAACGACCGCGACCGTATCCGGCGCCGGGCCCGTGATGCTGTGCAGGGCCGGATCCATCGTGTCGGGACCGAGCCAGACCGAAGGGTCGCCTTCCCCCATCCCCGGCGGCAGCGACGCAACCTCGACCACGACTTCTTCTTCGACCACATCGGTGAGCAGTGGCGGCTCCAGATCGCGCTCGGAGTCCTCGGCCCCAGCGAGCACATCGATGTCACGCGCCGGCGCTACGGTGGCCGGTCCAGGCGCCAGTTCGCCACCCTCCTGCAGTTCCGCAGCTCCGCCGGTATCGTTGATCGGCGCGCCCTCCGGCGCCCGATTCGCCTCGTCGCGCAGTGGCCTGTCGCGCGGGGCGCGCGCATCGGCAGCCTGGCCCCGGGAGGTCGGGCCGATTCGCTCGCGCGTCGACGGCCCGCTACGGGACGGCATCGCCGATTCTTCGGGGATGGCGTCGGTCAGCAGCGGAATGCCGCCATCACCACCGCGATTCCTCCGCATCAGCGCGTCGGCTTGCTCGAGCAATTCGCGGGCGGTGGGCATGGCGAGCAGCTTCTATCAGCGCTCGGCGAGGCTATGCGTGCGCAGCTCGTAGCCGCGTTCGCGGTAGAAGCGGAAGCGCGCGCGACCGGCAGCAGCGTCGGCCTGATCGATGCCGACGATTTCGACCAGACGCTCGAAGCGGGAAAAGAATGACGGCGGCTCCGGATGAAGATTGATCAGTACGGCGGCGGGGCCGGGATGATCGTCGACGTGATCGATCCAGATGGGCGTTTCGCCGGCCAAGGCGCTGCCTACGCGGCAATGTGGCAGAAAAGCGATAGGAGGCTTGAGCCACAGCCAGCGATCGAGCTCTTCGGTCGTCGCGGCATCGGGCGTCAGCACGCGTACATTGCCATGCTGCGCAAAGGCCTTGGCGACGAGCTTCGCCGTTACTTCCAGGCGATCGGTCACGTGGGTATAGAAATCAATGGAGGTCATGATCGCATCGGCTGTTATGCCTCGACCTCCTTGCACCCAAAACCCCTTGCCGCGGGCTCACGCCGCTCCCTCCTGCGACAGGAGCCACGTCGCGAGCAGCGGCACGGGGCGCCCGGTTGCGCCTTTTTCCTTGCCTTCCTTCCAGGCGATGCCCGCGATGTCGAGATGCGCCCAGTCGTATTTGCGCGCGAACTTGGAAAGAAAGCATGCGGCGGTGATGCTGCCGCCGGCGCGGTCGCCGATATTGGCGAAGTCGGCGAAGTTGCTGTTGAGCACCTCGTGGTAATCCTCCCAGAGGGGCATTTGCCAGGCGCGGTCGAACGCTTCCTCGCCCGCGCCGAGCAAGGCCCGCGCCAGGCTGTCGCTGTTGCTGAACACGCCGCAGGCGATGTGGCCGAGCGAGATGACCATGGCGCCGGTAAGCGTCGCGATGTCGACGACTGCGGTGGGCTCGTAGCGCTCGGCGTAGGTGAGCGCGTCGCACAGGATCAGGCGGCCTTCGGCGTCGGTATTCAGAACCTCGACCGTCTGCCCCGACATGCTGCGAACGATGTCTCCCGGCTTGGTCGCGCGGCCGTTGGGCATGTTTTCACAGGCGGCGACGAGGCCGACCAGGTTGATCTTGGCTTTGAGCTCGGCAATGGCGCGAAAGGTACCCAGGACGCTCGCCGCGCCGCACATGTCGAACTTCATGTGATCCATGTCGTGCGCGGGCTTGATCGAGATGCCGCCGCTGTCGAAAGTGATGCCTTTGCCGACCAGGACCATAGGCTTCTGTTTCTTGCCCGCGCCGTTGTATTCGAGAACGATGAACTTCGGTGGCTGCTCGCTGCCGTTGGTGACCGACAGGAACGAGCCCATCTTGAGCTCCTCGAGCTGCGGCCGGTCGAGCACCTGGCAGCTGAAATTGAGGTCCTTCGCCAAGGCTTGCGCCCGCTCGGCAAGATAGGTCGGAGTGCAGATGTTGCCTGGAAGGTTACCGAGATCGCGCGCGAGATCCATGCCGTGCGCGATCGCCAGCCCCCGCGCGGCTGCCGCCTCGCCTGCGGTGAGGTCGCTGCGTTGCGGCACGGAGAGCGTGAGCTTGCGCAGCGGCCGGCGGACATCGGCAGGCTGACTCTTCATCTCGTCGAAGCGGTAAACCGCCTCCATCGCCACCACCACTGCGTGTTCGACGCGCCACGCGACTTCGCGCCGCTTGACTTTCTCCTCGGTGAGATAGACGACGGCCTCATAAGAGCCGGTTTCATTGAGCAACCGCACCGCGGCGCGCGTTGCGGTGCGGAACTCGCGCTCGCGGAAGTCGCGCTCTTTGCCCAGACCGACGAGCAGAACGCGGTCGGCGAGCGTCCCGCGAACGTTATGCAGCAACAGCGTGCTGCCCAGTTTTCCCTCCATATCGCCGCGGCGAATGATCTCGCTGACGTATCCTCCCGACGCGCGATCGATCAGCTCCGCAGACAGGCTGGGCTTGCGGTTGTCGAAGACGCCGACGACCACGCAGGCGCT
This sequence comes from Casimicrobiaceae bacterium, assembly GCA_036395475.1. Classification (GTDB taxonomy): domain Bacteria; phylum Pseudomonadota; class Gammaproteobacteria; order Burkholderiales; family Casimicrobiaceae; genus PALSA-1003. Next base: position 5,476 of record DASWDF010000081.1, on the reverse strand, counting down.
GCGCTGCTTCTCCGGGCTGCCGCTTTTTATGGTAAATTCCATCGCCGCTCCCACGCACGATAAGTCGCCTTTAGTATGGCTTTAGGCGATGTCAGCGGCATTATCGGCAAATCAGCCCGAAAAAGTCAAAATTTTTCCGCCGTCATGGTCTTCCGCCGCAGCCTGGTGCGAGAACTGACCGCGACTGCGGTTGCCCTTTTTCTCGTCTTACTCGGCATTCTGTTCACCAATCTCGTGCTGCGACTGCTCGCTCGCGCCGCGGGTGGAACGATCGCGCCGGAGAGCATTCTTGCGCTTCTGGGGTTCAACGCGCTGTTCTACTTCAACATCCTCCTATCGGTCGCGCTGTTCGTCACCGTGCTGCTGACCCTGTCGCGCTGGTATCGCGACAGCGAGATGATCGTCTGGTTTACCTCCGGTCAGGGACTGACCGCCTGGCTCAAGCCGATTCTGCTGTTTGCGACGCCGTTTTTGATCGCCATCGTCGTGCTATCGCTCTGGCTTTCGCCCTGGGCCGAAGGCCGGCGTCTCGAGTACGAGCGCCAGCTCGAATCGCGCGACGAAGTTGCGCTGCTGGCGCCCGGTCTGTTCAAGGAATTCCGTCAGGCGCGGCTCGTCGTGTTCATCGAAAGCATCAACACCCTCAGCAGCACGATTCACAACATCTTTCTGCACTCGATCGATGGTGGCAAGGACGTAACCACGGTTGCGCGTTCCGGTTATCTCGAGGACGCGCCAAACGGCGATCGCTTCATCGTGCTCCAGGAGGGCCGGCGCTATGAGGGCCAGCCGGGAACCGCCGAGTTTCGCAGCGTCGAGTTCGAGCGGCTGGGCCGGCGCATCGAACCCGCGGAAGTTCGCGCCCTGCCGCTGTCGCTCAAGGCCCTTCCGCTCGAGGCGCTGATCGCGAGCAACGGGACACCCGAGCGCGCCGAGCTGTTCTGGCGCCTGTCGGTGCCGATCAGCGCCTTTGTGCTGCTCTTGCTGGCGATTCCGCTGTCGTATGTCAATCCGCGCATGGGCCGTTCGTTCAACCTCATCGCGGCGGCGTTCATGTACATGGTCTACAGCAACTGCCTCAATATCGTGCAGAGCGTCATCGCGCAGGGACGGCTGTCGATGCCGGCCGGGTTGGTCCTTATCCACAGTATCGCAATCGCCGTTGTCATTATCCTGTTCTGGAACCGGCTGCGGGTGGTCGCCGTATTCCGTCGTCGTCGCCCGGCGCACGCATGAAGACGCTATCGCGCTACATCGGTCGCGAAGTGCTCTACGCGACGATCCTCATCTTCGTCGCGCTCTTGATGCTGTTCGCGTTCTTCGACCTGATCCACGAGCTTGGCAACGTCGGCAAGGACGGCTATCCGCTTGGCAGGGCGCTGCTCTTCGTCGGCCTGTCGGTGCCCGGGCACATCTACGAGCTCGTGCCCACGGCGGCGCTGATCGGAACCTTGTCTGCGATCGCCGGACTGGTCGCGAATTCCGAGTACACGGTGATGCGCACCTCAGGCGCCTCGCTGACGCAGATCACGCTGGCGATCGTCCGCGTCGGGATTCCCTTGGCCATCGCTACGTTCCTCGCCGGCGAGTTTCTCGCCCCACCCGCCGAGCGCCTCGCGCAGCAGGTCCGCGTCCAGACTCACGGCCAGGTCAACCGCATCATCGCGCAGCAGTTCGAGTCGGGATTCTGGTTCAAGCAGGACCTGACCTTCGTCAACATCAAGAGCGTGCTGCCGGACACGACGCTGCTCGGCGTGCGCATCTACGAGTTCGATCGCGACCTGCGCCTCAAGGCGCTGCGCGTCGCCGACTCCGGAACATTCGTCGAAGAAGGGCTGTGGCGGCTGAAGAACGCGCAAACCACCGCGCTCGGACCCGCCGGCGCCAACGTTACGCGCGCCGCGGAGCTCGATTGGGAAACCGTGCTCAAGCCGTCGATCCTGACCGTATATCAGGTCGCTCCGGAAAAGCTGGAGTTGCCGACGCTCTACGACAACATCCGCGTGCTGGGCGGCAATCAACAAAAAACGTCGCGCTTCGAGATCGCCCTCTGGAACAAGCTCTTCTATCCTGCGGCAGTGCTCGTGATGATGGTGCTGGCGCTGCCGTTCGCTTATTTTCAGCGCCGCGCGGGCGGCGTGGGCTTACGCATCTTCGCCGGGACGATTATCGGCCTCGTATTCTTTCTCCTGGGAAGGCTGTTCTCGTATCTCGGCGTCATCAACGACTGGCCACCGTTGTTCTCCGCGGCATTCCCTGTGTTCGCCTTCGTGACCGTCGCGGTGACGATGCTGTGGTGGCTGGAGCGGCGGTAGCTGCGAATTCATTCGCACGCTATCGTCCGCATGATCCGCCGCGGCCGGATGAATCCGGCCCTACGTCCTACGAAAACACGCGAAGCGTGAAAAAAATCGCCGCCGTTAGCGGGGATTCTTTGAACTGTGTTGCAACCAGCGCGTCTAGGATGCCGCCGGCACGACGTTGACGATGGTCTTCTGGTCGGCGCCCTTGACTCTGAACTCGACTTTGCCATCGACGAGCGCAAACAGCGTGTGATCCTTGCCGATGCCGACGTTGACGCCGGGATGCACTTTGGTCCCGCGCTGGCGGACGATGATGGCCCCCGCAGTGATCGGCTCGCCCCCGAAGGCTTTGACGCCGAGCCGTTTCGATTGCGAATCGCGGCCGTTGCGCGAGCTGCCGCCTGCCTTTTTGTGTGCCATGTCCGGTTACCTCTCGGCGTTGCGGTTCAACCGACGATGCCGTCGATCTTGAGCTCGGTGAAGCCCTGACGATGGCCCTGATGCTTCTGATAATGCTTGCGGCGGCGCATCTTGAAAATCTTGACTTTATCGCCGCGGCCATGACCAAGCACGGTGGCCGTCACGGTCGCGCCGGCAACGATCGGCTGACCCAGACGAACGGTTGACTCGTCTCCGACCAGCAGCACCTGGTCGAGAACGATCTGGGCGCCCACCTCCGCCGGTATCTGTTCTACCTTGAGTTTTTCGCCGGGGACAACCTTGTACTGCTTGCCGCCGGTTTTTATGACCGCGTACATGAGAACGAACTCCAGGGGATGCTGCAGAAAAGAGTGCTATTTTAAGACCTTAGCGCAGCAATGTCAAAGCGCGCTTCGGCCACCACACTCCGGGCTTCGGTCACAGGCTTGGGGTTAGAATACGCCCGCGGCGGACACCGCACGCGCGATTGGAACCGGTGGCAACGTCCTGCCCGATCGCGGCATCCTCCATCGGCCTCGCCCAACTTCGTTTCGTGCCCACTCAACTGCTCGAATCGGTTCTGCACGACGACATGCAGGCGGTCGACCGCGTGCTGCGCGACAGCCTTGCGTCGGACGTCGTGCTCATCCGCCAAGTCGCCGAGTACATCATCGGCAGCGGCGGCAAGCGGCTGAGGCCAGCGCTGCTACTGCTCGCCGCGCGCGCCTGCGGCTATCGCGGCTCGCATCACCATACCCTGGCGGCCGTAATCGAGATGATCCATACCGCGACGCTGCTGCACGACGACGTCGTCGACGAGTCGTCGCTGCGCCGCGGCCACGCGACCGCGAACGCGACGTTCGGCAACGCACCCAGCGTGCTGGTCGGCGATTTCGTGTACTCGCGCGCATTTCAGCTCATGGTCACCGTCGACAACCTGCGCGTACTGCGCATTCTGTCCGACGCGACCAATGTGATCGCAGAAGGCGAGGTGCTGCAGCTCCTCAATGCGGGCAACCCCGACGTCGCAGAGCAAGCCTACCTCGATGTCATCCGGCGCAAGACCGCAAAGCTCTTCGAGGCTTCTGCTCAGCTCGGTGCAGTCCTCGGCCGCGCCGAGCCGGTGATCGAAGATGCGCTGGCGCGCTACGGCATGCATCTGGGCACCGCATTCCAGCTTGTCGACGACGTTCTCGATTATTCGGGCGACTTCGATGCGATCGGCAAGAATCTCGGCGATGACCTCGCGGAAGGCAAGCCGACCTTGCCCCTGATTCGCGCACTCGCTGTAGGATCGGCCGCCGATGCGGTAGTGATTCGCGATGCGCTCGCTGGCGGTCACCGCGACGATTTCAAGCCGGTTCTCGCAGTCCTGTCGCGTACCGGTGCATTGGAGTATGCGAAGCGTTGCGCAGAGGAAGAAAGCGCACAGGCAGCGGCGTGTCTGGACGTGCTCGCGAATTCTCCGGCCCGCGAAACTCTGCTAGAATTATCTCGTTTCGCAGTGCAAAGAACGTACTAGGAATATTTCCGGTGCTTCCCGATCGCTGCGACAAGTCGGGGTGTAGCTTAGCCTGGTAGAGCGCTACGTTCGGGACGTAGAGGTCGCTGGTTCAAATCCAGTCACCCCGACCAGTCGAATCCCCTCTCGTAACTCCTCCCGTAACTCCAGCCACTAGCGCCCCGCTAGGCTCGCAGAGGGGCTTCCGGCTAGCGACGTAGCACTCGACCGCCGCTGCATTGTGTCCTGTGGGGACACTCTAGCGTTTCCTCGAGTTCGCTGCGCGGACGACCATGATTACGACTAGATCAGGTGGGAGCCTTCCGCCACACCATTACGAACAGCTGATGGTGTTCATGGATAGGACTAACCTGTTTGAGCGCCTCAAAGCTGAAAGGATCGTTGTGGCGTCGCTGTACAACCTCCTCGTTTACTATTCCGACCAGCGGAAAATCGTTCGCATGTACCTGTACACGATTGAGCAACACCGGCAAGCGGCAAAAGCGAGGCATGGCGAGATTTTTTCGACAACATTCGCGTCGTACTCGGGACCGGGGTCCCAAAGGGGGACGGCAACATCAAGGAAAAAGGCGTCGATGCGCTGCTGGTCGCCGATCTTGTTTATCACGCAGCAGCAAAAAATTTCGATCACGCGCTCTTAGTGAGTGTTGACACTGACTTCGAATTTGCCATCAAGCGAGTGGAAGACTTCGGTTGCAGAACGTCCGTCCTCGGCGTGTTCGCCGATGTACCGGAGAGGCTTCGTAATGCCTGTGATCAAACGATGCAGGTCAAGAGGAAAGAAATGATTAGGCAAAACCTCGCAACGGAAGCCCCCGAAGGGCATCCAGCTACCTAAGGGAGCCGGACGAGCCGCCGAATTGTGCCCTGGCCGATTTAAGCGCGCCGGCGGGCACGCTACGCGGTCGGCGGGCGACGGTCTACGGGAAAAAGAAAAGCGGCCCACATGGGGCCCGCTCGTCGAGCGTGGGACCTGTTATTGAAGCGTGGCCGGTGCGTACTCCTCGGCAATCTAGCGAAGCTTACCCAACGCGATCGGGCACCTTTCGGGCAAGCCGTGCGTTCTCCCTTCCAACCCTCGCGAACCGCTGTGCAAGCCAGAATGGCTAATCAAGAGTCTTGACGGGAACGACGCGCAGTCGGCTGGCGGCGATCGCAGCATGGGCATGGGTTACCTGGGATGTTGTATACACTATGTTACATACTACTTGACAATGTCATATTCCTGAAT
>DASWDF010000080.1:0-25493 GCA_036395475.1 Casimicrobiaceae bacterium | reverse complement strand
TCGCGGCCGCGCAGGCGGCACGATGAAGAACGACGGCGTAAGCACGTAGAGCGCGAAGGCGAGCGGGATGCTCACCCACGCGGCGGCTGCGCCGAGCAGGTACGAGACGACGCCGATGAACGACTTGCGGATGATGTTCGGATCCTCGTCGTGCGCACGCTCGGGCTTCATCAGGTTGCGGCGGATGTAACGATGCAGCGCGATGAACAGCAGCGTGTTCACTGCCATCACGACGCCGAACAGCGTCACCGCGAGCGGATTGTCCGCGTACTCGCCCATCAGCGCCGTCGGGAACGGCACGAACGACTGGAACATCAGGAACAGCGCGTTGAGCCACATCATCGCGTAATCGGCGTGCCGGGCGAGGCCGAGCACGTGGTGATGGTTGATCCAGAACTTGCAGACGATGACGAAGCTGATGAGCCAGCTCAACAGCTTCGGCAGCAGATCGACCAGCTCGTGGGCGAGCGCGCCGACGCTGCGGTGGTCGGCGAGCGCCGGCACCTTGAGCTCGAGCACGAGCAGCGTCACGACGATCGCGAACACGCCGTCGCTGAACGCCTCGATGCGGGTGAGCTTCAGTTCACCGCGGAAAAAGCGGCTCAGCATGCGCATGGGCGGCAGCCCCGAGCGTTGCGACGCAGCGGTTATACACCGTCGCGGCCGGGGCGGCCATTACGGGAGAACCGCTTGGGTCGATGCGCCGGGGGGACGGCGCGTCGACCGTCCATCGGCTGCCCGTCGCAACCGTTGATTTCGGTCAAGTCGACGAGACCGGGCGGCTCGAACAAACGCCATTTGCTTCGTCGATCCCGCGCTGCTCGAGTTCGAGATCACCGAAAGCGCCGCGATGCACAATGCCGACGAAGTGATCGTTACGCTGAGCGCGCTCAAGTCGCTCGGTGTCCGGATCTCGATCGACGACTTCGGCACCGGCTACTCGAGCCTGAGCTATCTCAAGCGATTCCCGGTCGATGCGCTGAAGCTCGACCGCTCGTTCGTCAAGGATCTGCCGGAGGACACGGACGATGCCGCGATCGCGCGCGCCGTCATCATCCTCGCGCACAGTCTCGGGCTCGACTTCATCGCCGAGGGCGTCGAGACGCAAACGCAGCTCGCGTTTCTCGCCGCCAACGGTTGCGACGTCGCGCAGGGCTATTATCTGTCGCGCCCGATTCCGCCCGCACAGTTCGCGCAACTGCTCGCGCAGCACCGCCGGCTCGACGGCGAATGTTCGACCGCGTCCAATCCATTGCGGCAGCCTGAATCGGCCGCCGACTGACGGCCATTCGCAGCATCGCGCGTCTGTCGCGCGCAACACGCATCGGATCGCGATTCGGAAATATTTACACCGCCGAATGCGCGCGTGCTCCTTGAGTTCGCTTTTGTACGGTACTAAACTCTATTCGATTCGACATCGCTTTCCTGTTCGCGCATCCGCGCGCGATCGATCCACGAGGAGAGGACGCATGAAGCGATCGCATCGAGCTTTAACCGGCGTCGCGGCCGCGGCGGCGATCATCGGGTTGAATGGTGCCGCATGGTCGGCCGAAATCGATTCTCAACGTCTCGCCGACGCCGACAAGAATCCGAACGACTGGCTCACCTACCACGGGTCGTACAAGTCGTGGCACTACAGCGGCCTCGACCAGATCAACGCCGACAACGTCAAGAATCTGAAGGTCGCGTGGAGCCACGCGATGCCGCGCTCGACGCGCGGTTTGCAATCGTTCCCGCTGGTCGCCGATGGCGTGCTCTATTACTCCGGTTCGTACAACCAGGTGTACGCACTCGACGGCGCGACCGGCGAAGTGAAGTGGGCCTACAAGCAGAAGCTGAACGAGGACCTCGTCGCGAAGCAGACGCATTCGCCGTACAACCGCGGCATCGCGCTCGGCTTCGGCAACGTCTACATGGGCACGCTCGACGGCAAGCTCGTCGCGATCGACATGCAGACCGGCAAGCAGAAGTGGGAGACGAAGCTCGTCGATTCCGAGAAGCTCACCGTCGGCTTCACCGGCGCGCCGCTGCTCGCCAACGGCAAGGTGATCATCGGCTCGCAGGGCGGCGAGTGGCCGTACCGCGGACCGATCTTCGGCGTCGATGCGAAAACGGGCAAGCTCGCATGGACATTCTTCACCGTCGGCGGCAACGATGCGAACGATCCCGCGATGAAGACGTGGGGCGGCGATTCGTGGAAGACGGGCGGCGGCGGCGGCTGGATGGCCGGCGGCTACGATCCGAAGTCGAACACCGTCTACTGGGGCACGGCGAACCCCGCGCCGCTGTACGACTGGGGCGGCCCGGATTGGAAGACGAAGGGCGCGCGTCCGGGCGACAACCTCTACACGACATCGGTGCTCGCGCTCGACCCGGACACCGGGAAGCTCAAGTCGTACCACCAGGAGCTGCCGCACGACGCGTGGGACTTCGACAGCGCGGTTGGCGAGTTCGTGATGATCGAGCGCGATGGCAAGCCGTACATCGTGCATGCGAACAAGGGCGGCTTCGTGTTCGTTTACGATCCGCAACTCAAGGTGCAGAACGTCTGGCAAGGCGTGAAGAACATCAACTTCGTCAAGAGCATCGACCCGAAGACCGGCGAGCTGATCGGCCGGCGCGACTTGGCCGAAGGCAAGCACCAGGCGCTCTGTCCCTACATCGCCGGCGGCTACAGCTGGAACGCCGGCACGTACAACCCGGGGACGGGGCTGTACTACAAGGTCGGCAATGAATGGTGCATGGACCTGGAGGTGGTGAAGACGACGCCGATACTCGAGCCGATGGCGCAACTCAACATCGGATCGAACTTCACCGTCAACAAGACCACACCCGACGGCGGCAAAGCGCGCGGCCACGTCACCGGACGCGATCCGATCACGGGCGCGATCAAGTGGCAGGTCGAATACGCGGAGCCGCCGCTCGCGAGCCTGCTCTCCACGAAAGGCAACCTTGTGTTCGTGCCCGACGCGCGCGGATGGTTGCACGCGCTCGATGCGCGCACCGGCGCCGAGCTGTGGAAGCACAACGACGGCCAGGGGCACAACGGCGGCATCATCAGCTACATGGCGAACGGCAAACAGTACATCGCGGTTGCGACCGGCTGGGGGGGCCTCGCCGGCGACGACTACAAGGTACTTTACGGCGAGCCGTGGGCGAGCATGCCGACCGACCAGGGCATGCTGGTCGTCTTCGGCATGTAACCTGTCGCCGAAACGACGGTCGAACAGGCGGGGGCGCATTCCCCCGCCTGTTCGTTTGTACGAGGACATCGATGCGCAGCGCACTGCGGGTGTTGTTCGTCACGGCGTCGATCGCGATCGCGTTCGGTGCGACGCAGCGTAGTGTTGCGCAAATGAGCGGGCCGATGTCGTCGGGCAAGCCGCCCGAGCCTGCGGCCGCGGCGCAGTCCGCATCGGATTCGAAAGGCGGCGATTTCGACGTGCAGAAGCTTTTCGCCAACACCTGCGGGTGGTGCCACAGCGACGGCGGTCGCGCGCCCGGCAAGGGCCCGCAGCTGATGGGCACCACGCTCTCCGACGCCGAGATCATCCACCGGATCAAAGCGGGCAAGCCGGGCGCGATGCCGGCGTTCGCGTCGAGCTTCACCGACGATCAGCTGCAGGCGATCGTCCGCTACATCCGGTCGCTGCACGAATGATCGCGCGTCACCGCTGGATCGTCGTCGCGGCGCTCGCTGCGCTTGCATCGGCGCCGCTCGCCGCGCGCACGTTCGACGAGGTGAGCGCGCGCGGCATCGTGTCGATGTGCGCGAATCCGGACGCGCTGCCGCACGCGAGCAACAAGCCGGACATGCCAGGCTTCCAGGTCGAGATCGGTCGCGCGCTCGCCGCCGCGCTCGGGTTGAAGCTTTCGGTCGAATGGATCGTGCCGCGGATTCGCGCGGGTCTCGTCGACTGCGACATGCTGCTCGACACGATCGCCGATCCGCAGGCGCAGGGGCCGCCGCTCAAGCTGTCGCATGCATACCAGAAGAGCGGCGTTGCGCTCGCATGGCGAACGGCGTCGCAGGACATGCGGGGGTTCGGCGACATCGCGCCGGCGCAGCGCGTCGGCGTGATGGTCAATTCGCTCGCGAGCAAGCTGCTCGGCCAGCGCGGCGTGCGCACGGTGCCGTATGCATTCGAGACCGAGATGGTGCAGGATCTCGCGAAAGGCGACATCGACGCGTCGGCCGTTTCTCCGGCGACGATCGCCTATTACATTCACAGCCATCCCGCGGTGGGCCTTCGCTACGTGCACGCGTACGACGGCGAGCCGGAGCTTCGCTGGAATCTCGCCGTCGGCTTGCGCAAGAGCGACGACCGGCTGCTCGACGCGGTGAACGCGGTGCTCGACAAGCTGATCGACGACGGCACGCTCGCGCGCATCTACGCGCGCTATGGCGTCGAGTACCGCAAACCCTAGCGGTGCCTGGCGTTGAGACGGCGCAGATTCGCGACGGCAGCGCGGTGCACCGGTGACAAGCCGCCCGCGAATGCGCGCGCCGCCGCGGCCCGCCAATGACGTTCGAGCGCGCGATTGCGCGGCAGCCGTCCGAACGGCGTCATCCATGCCGCCAGCCACGCGCTCCACGACTCGCGCATCAACACGAACGGCAGCTCCAAGCCCCAACGCATCCATTGCGCGTTCATCGCCGCGATCGAATGCGCGAACGCATCGGTTTTCTCGGTGCCCATGCGCGTCCATTCGCGGCGATCTCGTGCGGTCGGATTCGCACCGGAAGCGAGCGCGCCGAACGTGCGCAGCGCAACGACCTGCGGCGCGACGAGCGCGAGCTCCGTGGCCTTGCGAAGCGAACGGCGGCGGGTCGACGAGCGGCGCATCGCCGTTGGAGGACGCGCCGCGGCGCGAGTTCAGTTGGCGGCGGCGGGCTTGCCCGTCTCGACGAAGCGCTTCAAGCGTTCGAGCTGCTCGCCGAGCACACCATCGACGGCCGGCGCCATCTTGTCGAAGCCGCCGTCGATGAATCCGCCGACGCTGTACGTGAGCTCCATCTTCGTGCCGCTCGCGGCCGGCACGAGCTTCCACGTCAGGCTGCCGGCGAGACCGGACGCCTGCAGCGGGCCGAGCGCGCCGGACATCCGCAGCGCCTGTCCGGGCGCGACATAGACGACGCGCAGATGCTCGACGGCGCCGCCGTCCTTGAGCCGCTCGCAGAAGCAGCCTCCGGCACGTGCGTCGATCGACAGATTCTTCACATCGCCGGAGAACGAGTGATCGGGATTCCACCACGAGCCGACCTGCACGAGCGCGTCGTAGACCTTCGCCGGCGGCGCGTTGACCGTCGTTTCATGCCGCACGGCGAACCCGCTCGGCGCGATCTGAACGACGGCGGCCTGCGTGCTCGCCGCAAGCGCGAGCGCCATCGCGGCTCCCGGCCACGTCTCGAGTCGCACCATCATGCGGGCGTCTCCTCGGATTCGATGCCGATGGCCGCGGCTTTCCGGCAATAACAGTAGACGAACTGCTGAACCATACCGTTCGGCGTGTGATGAGCTTCGCGCTCGTGCGAGAGCAGCGTGAACGCGTCGCCGAATTGCGCATGAAGCGTGTCCGGACCATAGCGCACGACAGGAAGCCGCTGCATCGATCGGGCCCGTCCTCGGCGAACGTCGCGACGATCACGTGCCCGCCCACTTTCACCAACCGCAGCACTGCGCGCACGTACGCCGCGCGATCCCCACTGGTGGTGAGGAAGTGGAACACGGCGCGATCGTGCCAAACGTCGAATGCGTCGGCCGGCAACACCGTCTTCGTAATGTCGCCTTCGATCCAGCGCACGCACTGCGCACGCGCTTCGCCGAGCCGCTTGCGTGCCGCATCGAGCGCGGAGTCGGACAGGTCGAGCACCGTCACGTTGTCGTAGCCGTTCGCGACGAGGTCATCAACGAGCGTCGATGCGCCGCCGCCGACGTCGATGATCGATGCGGACCGGCCCACACGCGTGTCGCCAATCATCCGCAGCGACAGCTCGGCGTGATGCTGACACCAGCTCACCGCGTCGGGCGGCGTCGCAGCATGGATCGCATTCCAGTGCTCTTTCGCGTCCATGGCGCTACGAGAGCTTCCACCAGACGATCAGAGCCGCAGCCGCCGGGACAGCAAACACGAGCAGGAAGATCGGAAGCTCGTCGCCGATCGAATAGCCCGCACGCGAAACGCCGATCCACAGGTTGACGAGCGCCGCCGCGAGCCAGATCGGCACGAAGATCTTCGCCGCCGTGATCATGCCTGCAGCGCCGGCGCCGCCGATCCAGCGGCCGGCGGCGAGGCAGATGGCGAGCAGCAGCAAGCCTCCGGCGATGACGATCAGCGTATGCATCGTGCGGTCTTCAACCGTCGAGTGCGCGGGAGCCGGTTTCTGCCATACGCATCGGCATTGCCGCCCGAACGTTGGCTCGGCGGCGGAACAAGAAAACCGCGGCAGACGCCCCGCGGCGTCCCGCGTTCCGACTCGCGTACGACGCGAAGCGGCGCGGCGGCCCGGCCCGCGCGCTTCGTATCAGCCGACGGCGGGCGTCGGCTTCTTCGGCTGCTTCGGCTTCTTCGGTTCCTTGCGTTGCCGGTCGCGGTTGCCCATGGCGGTCTCCTCGGCGGGACGTGTGAATGCGCGACGTCGCGGCGTCCCGACGCGCGAGTTTAACCGTGTGAGCCGCCGCGAGGGAAGCGCTTAGCGGGCGACGTCGAGCTCGATCAGCCGGGCGCGCACGCTGGTTGCGCAAACCAGCAGCTCGCCCACCGAAACCGGCAGGCTGAAGCGCCGCGGGCCGGCGCTGCCCGGATTGACGTAGAGCACGCCGCCGCGCTCGGCGATCGACGGCCGGTGTGAATGGCCCGACACGACCGCACGAACGCCCTTGGCTGCGGGATCGAATTCGAGCGAGGCGATGTCGTGCAGCACGAAGATCGACGCGTCGCCGACGACCAGCGTGTTCGTTTCGGGTCTCGCCACAGCCCACGCACCGCGGTCGTTGTTGCCTCGGACGGCGGTGACCGGCGCGATCGAGGCGAGTTGTTCGATGATGCGAGCGTCGCCGATGTCGCCGGCATGGACGATGAAATCGCTGCCGCGCAATGCCGCCAGCGCCTCGTTGCGCAGGAGCCCGTGCGTGTCGGAGATCAGCCCCACCCGCACGTCCGGACAGGTCATCGTGCAGCGAGCCGGCCCGACATCACCCGGCGGCGATCGCTTCGCGTCTGCAGTCCGAATCGGCGGTAAAGCGCGATCGCCGCAGCGTTGGTGTCGCCGACCTCGACATGCAGCGCGACGACGCCGCGCCGCCGGCAGTCGTCGGCCAGCGCGTCGACAAGCGCCGTCGCACAACCGCGGCGTCGATGCGCGGCGCGCACGAACAGATCGTCGATCCAGCCTTCGAGCCCGCCGTGCTCCAGCGCGTATCGGACGGTCAGGACGACGTAGCCGGCCGTCTCGCGGCGGTCGCGCGCCGTCCATGCCGATCCCAGCGAAGCGTCTGCGAGCAACGCGCGAAAGCTCTGCGCCGCCCAGTCGCCATCCAACGGATAGCCTGACTCCGCGTAGAACTCGCGCATCAGCTCGACCAGCAGCGGAACCTCGGGCGACGACGCGAGCGCGATGTGAAACGCTGCGGCCGTCGAACGCTCGCCGTCAGCGCTCGCCATAGCTCGACACCTCGATCAGGTTCGAGTCGGGATCGCGGAAATAGATCGATTGGATCGGCCCGCGGGCGCCGGTTCTCGCGACCGGTCCTTCCAGGATGTCGACGCCGCATGCCGCGAGTCGCTCGATCACCTGCGCAAGCGGCACGGCGGCGATCAGGCAGATATCGGCCGACCCGGGCGTCGGATGCGCCGCCTTCGGCTCGAATTCGCGACCCGACTCGTGCAGATTGATCTTCTGCGCGCCGAACGCGAGCGCCCTGCGGCCCGCGCCGAACGTGACGACGTCCATGCCGAGCACGCGCGAATAGAAATCACACGTCGTCTCGATGCTTCGCACCGTCAGCACGATGTGGTCGATGCGGTCGATCTTCATGCGTGAGGCGAGTTGGCGTCCGGGCGCGGCGCGTTGGGTGGCATCGGCATGCCGCTCAATGCAACGCCTCGTGCGCGGGATCGGCGAGCGCGGCGGCCGCTCGCGCGCGGAGCTGCCGCTCGTCGTCCGAATCGCCGAACGGCGCCGACATCGCGAACGCGCGCACGAGCGCCGGCGCATCATTCGACTCGGCGGCGGCAGTGAGCTCGCGCGCGAGCCGCGCGCGCTGCTCATACAGATGGTTGAACTGCGCGTCGCACCGCGGAATCGGCGTCGGATAGTGCCGGATCTCGTCGTCGATCGACTGGCGCGCTCGCTCGATAAACGCGCGGATCTCGGACGCGAGCGAGCGCATGGCGTTCGATGCGGCTTCCATTAGATGCCCCTGTCTCAACGGCCGATCAGTCGGCCAAGCAGCGTCGCCAACGCGGAGCGCTTGCCCGGCGGTGTCGCACGCGCGTAATCGAAATAGCGGCGATCGACGTAGCACCAGGCCCACGTCTCGCTGTGCTCGAGCGGCACGATGATCGGGTGCCTGGTCGACTTGAAATGCTGGAGCGCGTGCGCATGCTTCGAGTCCTCGCAGCATCCGACGTGGCCGCACGTGAGGCAGACGCGAAGCTCGGTCCACTTCGAGCCGATCGCGAGGCACTCCTCGCAGCCCTTCGTGCGCGGCTCGACGGGCCCCAATCCGGCGAAATGCTCGCAGCGTTCGGGCATCTGATTACCGGACGAGCGGGAACGCCGCCGCGATGTCGAACGCCTGCACGGCGCGCACTTTCGATTCGAGCTGCAGATAGCGCGCGGCCTTCTTCGCAGGCAACGCGCGCATGACGCGGTTCTGGAGCGTGCGCCGCGCCTTCATCTCGGCCTCGTCGGCGGCGATCATCTCGTTCGCGAGGTTCTTCGCGTAAAGATCGGACAGCGGGCGATCGAATCCGACCAGCCCTTCGAGCGCGACGTTGCGCCGCCGGTCGGTGAGCTCGACGCTGCGCTGATAGGCGGTGTAGATCGGCCAGAACTTCTTCGCTTCGGCCGGCGTGAGCTTCAGCGTCGACTCGACGAGCGTCCTCTTGTCGGCGCGGGTCGCGTTGCGAAGCGCCTGCATGTCGGTCACGTCGGCGACCTTGTCCTCGGCGAGACACGGTGCCGTCGCGATCATCGCGAGGCCGAAGATCAGCGCGGCTGCGGTTCTTTTCATTGTGCATCCTTGTCGATGGTGGGCGGTCGCGCACGCGCGCAGCGCGAACGATCGCGCCGGGCTGGATTCCGCAAACCGTGAAGTATGCCGCGCGGCTCGGCGAAGCGCAGCCCCGCGGCGCGTTTCACAGCGCAATGCGGTAGCGCAGCCCGTCCTTCTCCCCGTATTGTGCAGGCTTCCTGAACCGCTCGACCAGCACGCCGCCGTTGGCCAGCACGACCTTCTGCGATGCAACGTTGTCGGGGTCGGTCGTGATCTCGACGTAGCGCAGCCCCTCGTTGCGCACGCGTCGCAGCATCAGCCGCAGCGCTGCGGTCGCGTAGCCGCGGCCGCGCTTCCACGGCACAACCGAGTAGCCGATGTGCCCGAGCACGTGCGCCGGGAGCTTCGACGTTCCCGGTTGCCAGCGAAAGCCGATGGTGCCGCAGAACTCGTCGTCCCAAAGCCACAACTGGTATCCGGGGAGCCGCGTGACCAACGAGCCATCCGGCAGCCTGAACGGCGGGCCTTTCCCTTCGCGATCGGTCTGCCCTGCGACAAAGCCGCGAGCGTCGTCGGCGGCTTGCGCGAGCGCTTCCAGCGCCGCCTCGCGTCCGCGGACGTTGTCGGGCGACCAGCCGCGTTCGAGCGCCGCGACAAACTCCGGCAGCCGCGAAAGCGACGGCTTCACGAGCCGCATCGCGCTCAACCGGCTTCTCCACCTTCCGGACCGTAGTAAACAACCCAGACGCCGAGGTCATCGGTGAAATCCTCGAACCGGTGCGCGACGCCCGCTGCCGCGAAGATCAGATCGCCCGGGCCAAACGGGCGGCGGGTCGTGCCGTCGAAGAACACGCCGGTCCCGTGCGCGACCACGTAGAGCTCATCGCGCGTATGCGGCGTCTGCGGGTCGCTGCCCCGCGGCGCGTAGTATTTGACGAGCAGCGTGCCGTGTCGGAAAAGTGGAACCGAACGGGCCGGCGCCGAATCGGCGATGCGCGCCTCCGCCGCGCGGATCGCGAAATGCGCAGTGGGAGCGTTGGGAACGTTGTCGTTCATCGATCGTCGTTCGATGCGCGCACTACGAACCGGGCCGTGCGCAAGTCCTGTTCGTTCGCCATCGACGACCGCCCCGGCTAGATCCCCTCGGTAACGACGAGCTTCGAGTCCGACGCCCGTCGCCGCAAGTCGCGCAGCGGCTGATATTCGGGCGATTCGTACCACGCCCGCAGCGTCTCCATCGACGGAAACTCGACGATCACCAGGCGTTTCGGAACCCACGCGCCTTCGAGCACCTCGGTCTTGCCGCCGCGCGTGAGATAACGGCCGCCGAACGCCGCGATGGACGCGGAGACGCCGGCCTTATAGCCCTCGTACGCTTGTGCATCGGCAACGTCGATGTCCGCGATCAGATAGGCAGCCATGGGTCCTCGCTGGAACGCGACTCAGCCGGCAAGCATACCCAGTCGGCGTACGGCCGTGAAGCGCGGCGGTCGCGTTGCATCGTCGCTTTGCCACGCAGCCAGCGAAAGCCTTCGGTGCGCGCGTGCGCGAAGGCGCCGAACGGCGCGCCGTGAAGCTTGCGGCACATCGAGCAGTGGCAGAAATTGATGAGCTCGACTGCGCCGTCGAGTCGCCATGCGACGTCGCAGGCAGCTACCACCGATCATGATCCGATCCTTGAACGTCGGGCGCGCGACGCGAGCGAAGTCGCGCGACGCAGCGCACTTCTCCTAGCGTAACACCGCCGAAATCGCCAGGCTTGACCGCGCCCGCGTCGACGACGAAGCCCACCGCCGCGTAGAAGCGAAGCGCTCGCTCGTTGTCGCGAAGCGTCCAGACGATGACGTCCTCGTAACCGTCATCCGCGAGCGAGGCGCGCGCTGCATTCCACAGCGCCTGTCCCACTCCGCACGACCAATGCGCAGGGTCGACGTAGATCGCCCACAGCTCGGCGGTGGAAGCCGGCGCGCCTGCATCGCGACATCGTCCGAACGCCGTCCATCCGAGCATGTCGCCGGATTCGGCGATCGCGACGACGATCTTCGGCTCACCTCGATCGATCGCAGATTGCCAACCGGCCTCGCGTCGCGCGATCGACAGCTTGTCGAGCAGCTCGTCGGGCATCAAGCCGCGATACGCGGCCTGCCACGAAATGACGTGGATGCGGGCGATCGCGTGCGCATCTGCGTTGGCCGCCGCTCGCGTCTTCAAGAACTACCCGTCGAAACGCTCAATGGAAACGTGAACATGACCGGGTCGTCCTCCGCCATGGCACGCGGTCAAACTTTCGGCATGGCGTCCGGGCGACGGCCGCTGCGGATCAATCCGGCGACGAATGCAATGATGGCGCCGACGGGACCGAAGAAGAAGGCGGCGCTCATTGCCGCTTCGACTTCGCGGTCATGCACGTTGGAGGAAAGCTCGAGCACGAGAAAGTAGCTGACGATTGCGACAACGACGTATCCGGCGACGCCGCACAGCATCGCAATGGCGAATCGCTTCATTTGATAGCACAACTTTCGAACGGGCTGGAGCTCGGACGCACGAAGGTGTCGCGGGTCAAGTCGATTGTAATGCGCCCGGTGTCGCGCAGCTGCCGCTTTCCCCGTAAGGCAGGTCGTCCGGATGAACGCCGACGTAGTCCGGATCCGGGTCGTTCGGGAAACGAACCGCCGTCACGTGGGTTCGGCCCTCGAGCAATGCCTTCGCGATCCGATGCATGCCATCCATCACACGACCGTCGCTTGACAGAATCACGGGGAAGTCGGGATCGGCTTCATGAATCAGCCGCGCGTGCTCCGCGACGTCGCGGCAGGTCAGCGGGCGATCGTATCCGGTCGACCAGTAAGGCTCGTCGAGTTCCCGGATTTCAGCGAGCGCAACGCGCTGGGGCTGCAAGGCGCTTGCGAGCGCCACCAGACGATCGATGTCCCAAGCCTTCAAGCCGTCGGGACCGGCACGAAGGTGATATTGCTTACGCATGCGAGCAGCGCCGCGAGCTTGCGTGCATCGCGCATGGTTCCATCAGCCAGTCGAAAGGCATTTCGAATTCATTTCTTGGGCAATGACGCCGCGTAATCCATCCCGCGACGTACCCATTTTGCGAGCGCCGCATCATCGTCGACGCCGGAGGGGCCCACCAACAGCCAGCCTTTCATCGGGCGGCCCGAGATGTCGAAAATGCGCGCTCCCGGTTCGGCCAGCGCCGCATCCGTGGTCTGCGGATCGATGCGCACGATCAGCTCGTTTCCGTGCACACCGCAGCTCATGTTCCCATGAAGCAGAAAGGCGAGTCCGCCAAACATCTTCTTCTCGGACAGGTCGTCGGGCTTGCCAATGATCCGACGGACCCGCTCGGCGAGATGCTCATCGAATGCCATAGCTGTCGTCCTGGTGTCGCGCGCGGCGTTCCATCAGCTCGGCGGCCGTTCAACTCGGAAACCGCTGTGCGTTGCGTGCGCGCGCCTTCGCGGCTTCTTCCCCTCGATTCCTCGCCGGTGCGTTCGTCTCGAGCGAGCGGAGCAGGCTGCCGGAGGCGGCGGCTATCGCTTCAACGGCTGCAAGGAATGCCGCTTCGTTCGCTTTCGACGGCTTGTTGAAGCCGCTGACTTTTCGCACGAATTGCAGCGAAGCCGCGCGAATCTCTTCCTCGGTTACCGGCGGTTCGAAATTGAAGAGCAGCCTGATATTCCTGCACATGCTTGTGATCCTCGATGTGTTGGAGCTGAACGATGTCACTGACGTTTACGACGTCACCCGATAGATCAGTGATCGCGTACGCAGTCGACAGCGCTGCTGTTTGAGCGACGAAGATCGTCGATCGACGCCTCCGAGAGCCACAGAACCGTGTTGAGGTAGCTTTCAATTCTCGACACGATTGCATCTCGCGGCCCCTGCAACCACGCCTGCGAACTGTAAAAGGCCTGCTGCTGCGACTGCAAGTGCAAAAGACTGTCGTAGGCGCGGACGAGAAAATAGGCATTCGGATCGTGCTCGGATGGCCCGAAGGCCACGACGTCCATCCCCCATGCGCGAAGCAACGGGATGGCTGTCGACGTTACGAGTTGGTGGAACTCCGAAGACGCGCCTGGCTTCAGACCATAAGAGCGGACCTCAATGAGCCGATTCATGAGAGGCGGCCGAATCGAGGCATGCGGTTGCCGTATACGGGCTCGCTAGACGGCTGATCGGAGGGAAAACTCGATTTCATGGTTTGAGTTGACATGGCGAATCTCCGATTGAAGAGCCGCGAGCAATGCGTCGCAGCTGAAGGGCCAGGTAGACCGCCAACGCGAGCAGCAGAGGTGCGGTTATAACCCCAGGGGTATAGCCGCCTTGGCGCAACGTCCAAAGGGGGTGGCCGATTCCGTTGATGACCTCCATCGCTACCCATGCCCATGCGAGAGGGAAGGCGGATCGCCATCCCCGACGCAGGGGCCAGAACAAGCACCAGAGCCCGAATACCAACAGCGACGCATTGATGATCAGGAATCCGCGCTCGAGGTCCTGCGATATCAAGCCAGTCAGAAAGCGGGTGGGTGGGAACGGTTCCCAAAGCCGACCGAAGTACTCCTCCACCGAGTGCGCGGCTTGGGCCAGCACGAGCGCACCAAACGTCGCCTGGAATCGGGTCATGGCCAGCATCGCTCCCATCCACGCCGACACGAGAATACCCGAAACGCTTTGTGCGGCGTGCAGGAAAACCGGACAGCCGATGACGCCGAACGGCGCTCGCCAGGTTTCCCGAGCGGATGCAAAGCCGTAATGAAGGTTGTATGCTCGCATCCGACGCGATTTGTTCGACCGCACCGCTTGCCCGGAGAGCATCCGCATCAAGCGGCGCGGGGCAATGCCACGAAAGGCGGCATGAACAATTGGCTCCGGCGGTTGCTGCGCAGCGATGCGCGCAGCGCGGCACGTCCCGCACACCCGTCTGCTGATCGCGCGAGCGCCGAGCCCGTCGTCGGTCTGGCGGCGTGGAAGCCTTCGGTCGAGATCGACGTGCTCTTTTCTCGCTGGCTGTTGTGCGAGCGATTAGCCGCGGCCGATGCGCACGACCACATCGAGACCGCGTTACTCACCAACTTGGAGGCGGCTGCATTGTCCGGCGACGTCGCCGCGCTCGTACCCCGCGTTCCCGCGGTCGTGCCGCAGCTGTTGCAGATCTTGCGCGATCCGAGCGGCTCGATGAGCGCGCTCTCGCGTGAGCTCACGCAGGATCCTGTACTCGTTGCGGCAGTGCTGAAGGTGGCGAACAGCCCGTATTTCAGACCCGCAAAACCGATCGCCAGCATCGAGCAGGCATTGCTCATCCTGGGACACGACGGGCTCGGCCACCTGCTTGCAAGCGTCGCGTTCAAGCCGATCCTGAGCCTGCAGTCCGGCGGTGTCACGCGACGCGGCGCGCCGTTGGTTTGGGACCAGTCGGAGCGTTGCGGCGTCGCCTGTCACGTGTTGGCACCAGTCGCAGGTGTGAACGCATTCGAGGCCTTCCTGGGCGCACTGCTGCGCAACGTCGGTGCGATCGTGATGCTGCGGCTCCTCGATCGCGGCGGTTACGCGCGGCCGGACACATACACGAGCGCGTTCTGCCGGTCCTTCATGACGCTTGAGCGGCGCTTCGCATCCGACATCGGACGGCAGTGGAGCTTCCCCGCTTCTGTGATCAACGCCGTGGCTCAATACGATCCCACCGGCTCTGTAAACGGTGCGACAACGCTGGGCGAGCTGCTCCAGACGTGCGAGCGACTAAGCAAGGCGCGCATCCTGTTCGAGGCGGGTCAGGTCGCGCTCGAGGATCTTGCGCTCGAATCGCACGGACCCGTGAGCGCCTGCTTCGCCCGCCTGGTCAAGGCACCAAGTGACTGAGCCGCGACATACGCCAATTGTCGCAACGTCAAGCGCCCAGCACCCGCTTGCAGAAGAAGACGACTCGCTCGGTCTCCCGGAACCCTAGCGCACGGTGAACCGCGTGCGCATCGACGTTTTCGGCCAACGAATCGGAAGCAAGCTCGCTACAGCCGTGGGCAAGTGCCCAGCGCTCGACTTCGGCCACCAGAGCACGCGACACGCCGTTGCGACGAAAGTCCGGATCGACGTACAACCCCTCGAGAAACGCGACAGGCGAACGATCCGTGCCATTGACGTAGTCGGTTCGCTTCGACGCTTCTACGAAGCCCAGCGCAGCGCCGTTTTCCGCTAAGCCGAGAAGCACGCAATCGCCCCGCTCCAGCACGTCGCGCATTTCACGCAAGTCCTCCGCTTCGGACGCGTGTGGCCACAAGTGTTGACGAAGCGAAAGCCAACGCGGATCTGCGGCGTTCAATGGCGGCTCGATTTGCATGGGGGCTGACAGGACCGGTTGAACGCGTGGTCAGGCGCCGACGTATCCGAGGCACCGAACACCATGTCGGTGAGTTGAAGCCTGCGTGCGCTTTCCACGCTCAGTGCGCCTTTGATCAGCACGAACTCGATGGCCAATGCCGCCGTCAAGGTGAACGCCGCGACGTGGTGGAGGAATGCGAAGAGCGAGACCATTGCCCAGATTCGTCGGACTAATCAATGGAGCAAACCAGAACGGCCGCCATTTTGCAGCACTTCCGGCGCCTCGTTCGGGAGTGCAACGCGATCCATAAACGCAGTCTCAGGCGCTTCGATTCTTCTCTCCCACACCTTTGAAAAATGTGTAGCAGAAGACGCCATCCGCCTCGGTCGTTCGGTAGAGATCCCGCACGCCCGCATCGAAGGCCTCGGCGTCGATAATGCCGGCCCCAAGCGCGGATTCGCGAACGCCCTCGATCATCGCGATGAACGTCTTTATCGTGAAGCTGGCGACTAGGTCGGGTGTGCTCGAATCCACGTACACCATCCGCGGCGAGACGTGAACCGTGTCGAGCCCTGTCTCGACCATCAGTGGGTAGAGCTGTCGCCCGATCAGCGCATTGCCGCCGGCCGCATGCTGCAACTCGACTTGGCACTTGATCGCGCGTTGAGCTGCGCTGCTGTCGGGGTGGAAGTAGGCCGATCCGTGATCCCCCTCGATGACGGTAACGGTACCACCCGGCTTGACCAGCCTCTCGAGAATCGCCAGCGCCTCGAGCGGCCGTGACAGGTGCTCCAGGACGAAACAGAGAAAGACATGGTCGAAGCTCTCGGTATCGAATGGCAACGCAAAGATGTCCGCCTGCCGAAACTGCACGTTGGTCAGTCCTGCAGCGACCGTTCTCCTCCTGGCTTCCGCGACCGAGTCGGCAGAGACGTCAACCGACATGAATCGCGCGCCAGGGCTCCTTTGGGCGAGCGTCACAGTCTGGGCGCCGATGCCGCACCCCGGCTCGAGCACTACGCTACCGGCTGGGTATGCGGTGCCAGAGTGCAGCAGATCGACCAACGTTCCGGCTTGGTTCTGCAGACGGGCGTTCTCGCGCAGATGATAGCCATGTACATAGGTCTCTTTCACCATCAGTCTCTCGTCGTGCGTCTAAGTCGTCCGCGTTGATCGCCCGATCGGGCCGCATTACCTGTGCTCCTGCCGGAGATCCAGGTCACGAGGTCCCACGCATTCCGAATTTCCGATCACGACCGAGTCCGGTCGAACACGCGGTCAGGCAGCACGCTCATTGGACAAGCTTGCCACCGAAGGAAACGCGACCGGCCGCCGCGGGCGCGTATTCAATGTGCACGCAGGCAGCAGCACGGCCGATGACTTGCGCAATGATCCGCGTGAGCGCTGTAACCTCGGCCTGCAATTCGGGGCCGACAGGCACCTGCTGTTTGAGTACGGTAACGAATACCGGCCAATCAGCTGCTGCGGTAGTCGACTCGTTTTCCGCATACTGGTTACGGCCGATCAAGCGAAGTCGAACCCACGTTTGACCGGGCGGCGAGTCGAGCGCGCGACCAACGGCGTCAGCGAGCGACTGCGCAAGATTGTGCTCAGGTGCGTGGAGTTCATCCGCGACAAGATCGACCGTAAGAATTGGCATGCTGCCTGACGAAACGAGAGGAGATATGCGTTCAGCGTGGCGCTGAAATGGTCGAAATCAATATTCGTGAGTTTCGACTGTCTCGAGGACTTGCGCGCGTGGAGACCCCACGACCTTGCCTTCCACGCGACGCCACAACACCCGGAGCGCGTCGAGAAAGGCCTCAGCTTCGCTGGCGTGATCGAAGTCAAGGTCGATCGTAACGAGATTTGGGTTGTCGATCGGACGGAAGATCCGGTAGCGCCGCACGCCGGACTGCTTTCGTTGTGCAGGGTCGCTGTCGAAGGCCTTCTTCCAGCCATCGAAATCCGGAACCGGGTGCTCGATTCGTAGCGTTGCCATGTCGCCGTCCAAGAATTGTGGGCCGCTACGCTGCAGGATAGCATCGGTCGAACGAATGTTGGAACGACACGTGGTGAGTGAGCACTCGTGAAGATCACGGATCGTGCGCCCCGCTCACTGATGGTCATTTCGGTTGGAAGTTCATCGGTTGCCAGAAAGCCTAGCTCGTTGTCGGTAGGCGGCGGCCATGCCAATACCAGCGCGCACGATGGAACGAACCAAGTTACCCGGCGCCGATCGGAAGGCGCGCAAGCACAGCCGACGAGGCGTCCGGGTCGAACACAGGTTAGGGGCGTAGGAGCATTACTCTGTACGGAGTTCGGCTGGGGTTAGGCCGCATTCTCGCTCTTTCGCCGCGGGCGCTGTTTTGCGGACACTGACTGTATGACGGTGCGGCCCGCGCCGGCCGTCGGGAGCGGAACCTTGGCCTGATCTACCGCGGCCCGAATGAGTGCTTGAACCGGTGCGGAGCGCAGCACTTCTACAGCGGGCAAGCGGATGAAGCGGTTCTGCTTGCCGCTGCCCAAGAGCAAATGATCTGGATCAGGCAGGGTGGACCCGTGGTAGAAAGAAAGGCCAACACCGTTTGATGCAGCGGCGAGCGAAACGATGCTGTCAGACGGCCGACCCGTCGAGGAATAGCCAATAACGAAGAAGTTGTAATTGTCGTACACCACTTCAACGGCGGTTGGAAAGATCGCTCGCAGTGCTGTGCGGCAAGCTCGGATGCGGTCAGCAATAGCCGGTTCGAACTTCGCCAAGAAGGACGCGAGCCGGGTTTCGACATCTGCCTTCGAAAGAGCAGAGATGGCCTTGCCTGTGGTTCGTGAAGATGCGCGCATCTTTGAAATGACCGTGTGTTTGGGCGTTAACGGACTAAGCTAACCGTCGGGCTTGCAAAGGCTAGCCGGCAGGCTTTGAAGTAAACGAGCTCCGGGTCGGCCGCTTCGAGGTTTTCGATGATGCCACTGCGAGTAAATCCAGCGCGCTGAAAGAGCAGCTGGGCCGCAACGTTCGACTCGTTAGCTGAGGTGAACAGTTTGCTGGCACGACAACGTGCTTCCGCCTCCGCGAGGAGCTTAAGCGCGATGCCTTGCCGTCGGAGCTGCGGCGCAACAACCAGCAGCGGGATGAAACCGAAGTCAAAGAACTCATAGTTCAGTACAACGAAGCCAGCGACCGCAGCATCTGAATCAGCAACGACGCATTGTCCAATCGCTAGCGCATTGCGCAAGAACTTTGCGCGGTCGCTCTCAGGTGGAGCGAACGCATCGACCCGGGACAGCGCGGACAGATCCAGCGGCGTACCCGTGCGAAGAGCAAGCATTGGCGCAAGCGACATAACGGCTAACGAGTAGTGCCTCGGTATCCCGTGGACTTGCCAACGCTACTCACGAATTCCGGTAGCGGTTCAAGGCGGCCCGTGGACGGGTATGCGCCCGGCCTGCGGGCTTGCTGGTTTGCGTAAAGCCGACGGCGGCTTTGTGCTATATTCATCTGATGCAAAGCGAACAACGCCTCATCGCCAATCTCCGTTGGTGGCGCGCCTGACCCCAGGCGGCCCGCGTTCGTCCTTCGTTTTTCGAATTCGATGCCGCCAGTTTGGCGGCATTGTCGTTCCAGGCATGCGGGCGAGCTGGCGGCTTCCCAAGTCACAGGGAAAGCGCCATGCAAACCATCAGCGTTACTCCAAGCCCCGCAGCCAAGCCCATTGTCTTGACCGGGGACCGCACCACAGGGCCCTTGCATCTTGGCCATTACGTAGGCTCATTACAAGCACGGGTGCGCCTGCAACACGAGGCCGAGCAGTTCCTGCTGCTCGCCGACACCCAGGCACTGACCGACAACACTGGACAGCACCGCAAGGTCACCGAGAGCGTCATCGAAGTCGCGCTCGACTATCTGGCAGCCGGTATCGACCCGCAGCAGTCAACGATGTTCATACAGTCGCAGGTTCCGGAGCTGGCCGAGCTGAGCCAGCTGCTGCTCAGCTTTGTCACGGTGTCCCGACTTGAGCGCAACCCAACAATTCGCGAGGAAATCCGGCTGCGTGGATTCGAGCGCGACATGCCTGCCGGATTTCTGGTTTATCCAGTGAGCCAGGCTGCCGACATCACAGCGTTCAAGGCCAACCTGGTGCCCGTCGGCGACGATCAGCTGCCGATGATTGAGCAGGCCAACGAGCTTGTCCAGAGTTTCAACCGCTGCGTCGGTCAAGATGTTCTTGTGCCATGCGAGGCCTTGTTGTCGAAAGTCACCCGGCTACCCGGCATTGACGGCAAGGCCAAGATGAGCAAATCGCTTGGCAACGCCATAGCGCTCGGTGCCTCTGCGGCCACCATCAAGAAGGCGGTGAACCGCATGTACACCGACGAAAGACACTTGCGCATCGAAGATCCGGGCCGCGTAAATGGCAATGTCGTGTTCACGTTCCTCGACGTGTTCGAACCGGACGTTGTGAGCCTGAATGAGCTAAAGGCGCACTACCGAAGGGGCGGTCTCGCCGACAGTGTCCTCAAGCGTCGTCTGGAGAGCCATTTGCAAGAGCTCATCAGGCCCATGCGAGAAGCAAGAGAGCGGTACGCCGCGGATAAGGGCCAAGTGCTCTGCATGCTCAGACAAGGCACTGCAAAGGCCCGCGAGCGTGCTGCCGCCACCTTGGGTGAGGTGAAGCGCGCAATGGGCCTGTGCTATTTCGATTGATTGACCGTGCTGGCGGTGACGCAGGACGCCACCGGACGCGGGCCGGTTGAACGCGTAGTGAGGCCACAGCATTAGCTGAGCGTGCGGCGTGCTAGTGGGAAATGCGCTTCACACACGGCCGGTCCAATGATGCTGATTCATGAAAGATGTCGTCGAGATACTGTGCGAGCTCGTGTTCCGTAACGAAGGCGGGAACAACAACATCGGACGGAGAGCGTTTGCCATCGGCGCCCAAAACGAACAGGCGCCAGCCAGCGTCAGTTCGTTCCGCGCTCATGATCTTACCGAAGACGTCGAACTTTAGCCGACGCATCATGATGCGGCGACTGGCCGCCTGGATCGTCGCCACGTATGCGCGCATCGGCTATCGCAAGACCCATCGAAACTAACCAGCGTTCCACGTGCTCGTTGAATCTACGCTGCGCTCGGATGAAAGGCGCATGCATGCCGCAACGCGAACGCGATGCAGCGCATGGCCAAGCTGGCATGAGGGACTGGACCAAACACGCAAGCCGTTGCGATTGAACCGAACAGCGGCGTACCCCTGTAACCGACGACTCGCCAGAGCGCCGGCGCGCCACCCGGCGCTCGCGATCTTGTTGAATTCGCCGATCAGCCGTCGCCTCGGCGCTCAGGTCAATCGCACCGTAACGCCGCGGTCCTGCCGCTCGCTTCGCCGTCGACGCTTGCGATCTGCACGCGATGGCCGGTGCCATAACCGCACTGCCAGCGGTACACGTAGTCCTTTCGACAGCCGACAGCCGGATCGCCGAGCACGCGATGGTCAACACGGTAGTCGCATCGGGACTTACCTTCGCAGGCTGCAGCGAGATTTTGCACGACACCGATCGGATGACCGCAGTTGCCGCCATAGATGGCGTCGACGACGACGATATTGCCAGCGTTGCCGCCTCCTGAGTCGGAGAGCTTGACGCCGGAGACGCAGCAATCGCTGTGCGACGTCGGCGGCACCGAATGCTTGAGCCAGCAGCGTGCGCTTGTGCCTTGGGTTCCCGGCTTTACCCATGAAAAGCTCTTGCACTTCGGGTCGCGCAGGCAGTCGTCACGACAAGCCTCCGGCGTGGTCCCGATTTCGTTCCAGCCTTTGTAATCGGAGCCGTATCGATTCGTGTTGTATTCCAGCCCGCCGATGGTGCCCACGCCGTGCCCGCCGCCGCCAGCGACACCGGTAGCGCCCGGCGGCCTGGTCGTCACCTCCGTCGACCCACGGCATGCGCTCATCTTGACGACGAAATCGGGCTGGTCGTCGTAGAACTGACTGAACGTGCGGATGAGCTCGTCGGCCCCACCGCGACTTTGTGCGATGCGCACCAATCGGTAATCCGGTTGATTGTCGTATCGCGCCGGCCGAACCGCCTGCACGTACTGAATGTTGCAGGGATCCGACCAAGGCAGATTGGGGTTCATCCGGTTCGCCCATACTCCCCAGGGATCACGGCCGCCCGTCGGCGTGCCGCCGACGTTCGTTCCTGCGCCACTGCCCATCGTGCTCCCAGCGGTCGCGCTGCCGCCGGCAGCAGCCGGGTTGCGTCTGGCCAGGAAATTGGCGCAGGTTGTGTTGCCACGGATGTTCCGGCTGCAGCCGCATTGGACGCGCGTGTATTCCTGGCAGGACGTGAAGCCGCGCCTATCGCGAAGTCCGTACGACTCGATCATTTGGCACGCTTGGGTAACCCATGTGCCGCTGGCGCCCTGGAGCTTGATGAATGCTCCTTGACGAGTGACGAACCACGGCCCGTCCTCGTTTTCGAGGTCGTGCACGAACGTCGGCTGCCAATAGTCGCTGTCGCAAGGTGCGGCAGCGAGGGGGCTACCAAGAAGTGATGCAAGCACACCGAACAGCATGGGCAGGATCCGCATGGCCCTCTCCAACGAAGCCGGGTTCAATGTCGACGTCGCCGACGCTCGGCGCCGGACGCAATCTCAAGCTTCAGCCCGCTTTATCGGCAGCAGGCGGGCGTTGGAGTAGGTCAGACTGGATCTGCGATTGAGAATCGTTCGGCCAATTCGCGCTTGCGCGCAAAGAGGCAACGACAGCGATGCGACATCATGCCGGGCTGACAATCAAGCGCGCCCTATGTCATCTTCCGGCACATAGGAGCCATTCAGTTTCCGGCGTATAGGAGCCAGCGAATTTCCGGCATTTAGGCGCCACGCGTTTTTCGGCGTATAGGAGCCAGCCGGTTTTCGGCATATAGGAGCCAATCGGGGCAGGACGGACATCTCGAACCGAACTGGCCATTCGTTACGCTGCGGGATTTTTTGTTCCCGTGGAGGTGGCGGTGGCACGCAGGAGAATCGAGATGTTCCAGTATCGACAGGTGCTCGCCCGGTTACGCCGCGGCGACTCCGACCGCGAAATCGCTCGCGGCAAGTACATGGGCCGGCGTCAGCTCGCCGCGTTGCGCGCGGTGGCTGCGCGCGAAGGTTGGCTCGATCCGACGTCGGCGTTGCCCGATGACGCGGTGATCGCTGCGGCGTTGGGCACGCCGAAGCGCGCCGCGAGCACCGTTTCCACGCTCGAAGCCCACCGCACGCTGATCGCCGACTGGATCGGCCAAGGGGTCAACGGCGTCGCCATCCACGGCGCGCTCAAACGCAACCACGGCTACAGCGGCAGCTACTCGTCGGTGTATCGCATGGTGATCGCGATCGCGGGGAGCGCGCCGCCGGATGCCACCGTACCGCTCGCATTCGCGCCGGCTGAGGCAGCGCAGGTCGATTTCGGCGCCGGTCCGATCTTGTTCGATCCTGCCCGCAATGAGCAGCGGCGCACCTGGTGCTTCGTGATGACGCTGTGCTTCTCGCGTCACCAATACGTCGAGTTCGTGTGGGATCAGAGCGTGGCCACCTGGCTCGGCTGTCACCGCCGCGCGTTCGAATGGTTCGCCGCCGTGCCGCAGCGACTGATCATCGACAACCCCAAGTGCGCGATCACCCGGGCCTGTCGTACCGATCCGCTGGTGCAACGCGCCTATGCCGAGTGCGCCGAAGGCTACGGCTTTCGCATCGACCCGTGCCCGCCGGCCGATCCGCAAAAGAAGGGCATCGTCGAAGCCGGCGTCAAGTACGTCAAGGGCAACTTCGTGCCGCTGCGCGAGTTTCGCGATCTCGCCGATCTCAACGCGCAGGCGCGCCGCTGGGTGCTGGAGGAAGCAGGCCGGCGCGTGCACGGCACCACGCGCCGTGTGCCGCTCGATCTGTTCGCCGTCGAGCAGCCGTTGCTGCAGCCGCTGCCGGCGATCGCCCCTGATCTGGGCAGCTGGCATCGCGTCATCGCGCATCGCGACTGTCACGTCGCGCACGAACGCTGCTTGTACTCGGTGCCTTTCGCCTTGGTGGGCAAGACGCTGTGGCTGCGCGTGAGCGATGGCGCCGTCGCGATCTATCAAGACTATCGCTTGGTGGCCACCCATGCGCGTGGGCGCCGCGCCGGCGAGCGCAGCACCGTGCGCGATCATCTGCCGCCGGAGGCGCAACGCTTTCTCGCCCATGACCGGCAGTGGTGCCTCGAGCAGGCCGCGCGCATCGGCACCGCCTGCGCCGAGCTCGTGGGGCAACTGCTCGCCGATCGCATCCTCGAGCGGCTGCGTGCTGTCCAGGGCGTCCTGCGGCTCAGCGAAACCTACGGTGCGCCGCGTGTCGAGGCCGCCTGCGCCCGTGCGCTGTTTCACGCCAGCCCGTTTTATCGCACTGTTAAAACCATCCTCGCCGGCGGTTTCGATCGCCACCCCTTGCCCGATGCCGCCGTCACCGTGCATGCGCCGGCGGCACGCTTTGCCCGCAACGCGCAGTCGCTGTTCGACCCCGATTCCCCCACGCGTCATTGATTCCACTCAAGGAGCTCTGCTGATGAATCCCATCCCCGCACTTACCCCGCATCTGAAACAGCTGCGTCTGTCCGGCATCCTCGATTCGCTCGAGGCGCGTAATCGCCAGGCCATCGAGTCCAAACTTGCCTACATCGAATTCCTCGCCCTGTTGATCGAGGATGAAGTCGCCCGCCGCGAGCAAAAGAAGTTCGCCTCGCGGCTTCGTCGTGCCGCCTTCCGCACCAACAAGACGCTCGATCAATTCGAGTTCGACCGCCTGCCCCAACTCAACCGCGCACTGGTCCACGATCTTGCCAGCGGCCGCTATCTCAGCGAGCGCGTCCCCGTGCTCATCGTGGGTCCCTGCGGTACCGGCAAGAGCCATCTCGCGCAAGCACTGGGTCACAGCGCCGTGCGCCAAGGTGTCGACGTCGCGTTCTCCACCTGCGCACAGTTGGTAGCGACCTTGAACGCCGCACGCGCCACCGGTAGCTACGAGCGCAGGCTCGCCAACCTCGCCCGTGTGCCGCTGTTGATCATCGACGACTTCGGCCTCAAACCGCTGCGCCCGCCCGCCGACGAGGATCTGCACGAGCTCATCGCCGAACGCTACGAAACGACTTCCACCATCGTCACCAGCAACCTCGATCTGCCCGAGTGGGATCAAGCGTTTCCGGCCAACCGGCTGCTCGCTTCGGCGACACTCGATCGCTTGCGTCACAACGCCTACTGCCTCGTGCTCGACGGCACTTCCTATCGCGCGCCCAAACAGCTCCCTGCAATGAACAAGTCGCGGCTTGCCAACGCGTCGAAATCCACGCATTCTTGACCCCGCAACGATGTCCGTCCGCCCCGCCAAACACTGGCGCCTATACGCCGGAAAAACCCGGCTCCTTTACGCCGAAAGGTGACACCCTACCAAGACAAGTTAACCGGCCGTGCCGGCGAGCGCTCAGCGCCGCCGTACAGGTCCGGTTGAACGAATGGGAAGGACTTCCCCTACTCGGGTCGGCAGCGAAGTGCCACGATTGAATTTGCACGTTCAATCAAGAGAGGAGAAGTCATGGGCGAGATTACTACCGTGGGGGCTGGATTTGGCAAAGCGAGTGGCGCACCTGCATGCGGAGGATCGAGCAGGCCAGGTGGTGCTGCGGCGGACGTTGAAACGCGAGAACGTGCTCGCCTGGTTCGCACAACGCCCGTGCTGCGTGGTGGGAATGGAGGCGTGCGCAAGCGCGCATCACTCTCCCGCGAACTCGCCGCGCTCGGACACATGTCGCGCGTCATCGCCCCGGAGTTCGTGCGTGCGTTCCGGCTGTCGGGGAAAAACGATGCCAACGACGCGGCGGCGATCTGTGCCGCGGTGGGCCAGCCGCAGATGCGCTTCGTGACCACCAAGACGGCCGAGC
>DASWDF010000079.1:0-3489 GCA_036395475.1 Casimicrobiaceae bacterium | reverse complement strand
GCGGCGACCGCGCCGGCAGTCGCACCTTTAACCAAAGCTCTCCGTGAGATAGCTGGAGCCTCCGCATCGTCAGACATGGTCAACTCCTCCGGTTGATGCCTTCGCGAACTCCTTGATCAATGAGTGAGTGCTCCAATCACGATACGCTTGCGTCATCGCAGGCTCAACGGAAAGCGTGTTTCGTGCACAGCGCGTCGTCATTTCGCGCGCGTTAATGCGCTATTTCGAATTTTCATAGAGCGGAGCCTGCGTTTTCGAAACGACATCACCGTCGCCTCTTCGCTGATAGATTGCTTTTCATGTCTCTGTCGGTTGGCAAATCAGTTTGGTTTCCTCTTCGACCGGAAAAGATTGTCTTTTTGGTCTCGAAGAGATCCGCGTCCGACGAAACGGTATCAGGTGGAGGTAAGCGGACACGTCCTGGGTAATCGGCTATGATCGAGCGCCTGTGCGATCCGAACGGAGAATCCCATGGATGCCGTCACGCCGAAGGACGACCTGCATGCGCATGTGGTGCGCCCCGCCAACATGGAGTGGCAGTCGACGCGCTTTCCGGGCTGCGAGGTCAAGACGCTGCTGTTCGATGCCGCGAGCGGGCTCGTCACCGTGCTGACGCGGTTTGCGCCAGGCGCGGTGCTGCCCGACCATGAGCACGTCAAGATCGAGCAGACCTACGTGATTGAGGGCCGGCTGGTCGACAAGGAAGGCCCCGACGCCGGCCTCGAGGTCGGCCCCGGCGAGTTCGTCTGGCGCCCGGCCGGCAGCCGCCACGTCGCCTTAGCGCCCGAGGGCGGGCTGATGCTCGCCATGTTCCAGCTTCCCAACAAGTTCTACGAGCGCGACGGCCGCGTGACCGACGCCAACGGCGAAGACTGGGAACGCGTCTGGGGACGGCTGTTCAAGGATTGAGCCCAAAGGATTGAGCCCACGTGTGGCGCGCATGGTACAAGCATCGCGCGCGGACGTGGCGAAACGGTAGACGCAAGGGACTTAAAATCCCTTGGGGGCAACCCCGTGCGGGTTCAAGTCCCGCCGTCCGCACCACGAGGCGATTGGTGGTTCGAGGGTACGGGCGACATCCGCCGGCGTTTACGATTGCGGCCCATTGTCGGCACAATTCCAGGGCAAGGCTCCCGGTACCGGAATATTTACGGTGCCTGCCAGAGCTGGTTGCGTTGGGAGACATGCGGGATCGGATCGCCACAGCCAGACCTGCCGCGCGGGCGATGTGCCTTGCGCCGCTCGCGCTGTGCGCGGCGCTGGCGGGGTGCGCATTCGAGACTCCGCTGATCCTCGCCGACCCAGGCAAATACGCGTACTACAACTGCGAACAACTGGCGGCTGCGGCGAAGACGCAAAACACGCGCGAGCGCGAGCTCAAGGAACTGATCGACAAGGCCGAGCAGGGTGCCGGCGGCGTGGTCGTGAGCGTGCTCGCCTACCGGTCGGACTATCTCGCGGTCAACGAGGACCTGCGCGTGATCGAGTCGACCGCGCGCTCGAAGAATTGCGTGACGCCGTCGACCTGGCAGAGCAACAGCGTCATCCGGTAGCCGTCCTACAGCGGCGTCGACCGCAACCGCAGCGCATTGCCGACCACGCTTACCGACGACAGCGCCATGGCGGCGGCTGCGATTACCGGCGAGAGCAGCAGCCCGAACACCGGATAGAGCGCGCCGGCCGCGACCGGGACGCCAGCGGCGTTGTAGACGAAGGCGAAAAACAGGTTCTGGCGGATGTTGCGCATCACTGCGCCCGAAAGTCGCCGCGCGCGCACGATGCCGCCGAGGTCGCCCTTGACGAGCGTGACGCCGGCGCTCTCGATCGCGACGTCGGTACCGGTACCCATGGCGATGCCGACGTCGGCGGCGGCGAGCGCCGGTGCGTCGTTGACGCCGTCGCCCGCCATCGCCACCACGCGGCCTTCACGGCGCAGGCGCGCGACCACCTCGCTCTTGTGCTCGGGCAGCACCTCGGCCTCGATCTCGCTGATGCCGAGCCGCGCCGCCACCGCGCGCGCGGTCGTGCGGTTGTCGCCGGTGAGCATCACGATGCGCACCCCGTCCTGCCGCAGCGCCGCGAGCGCCGCCGGCGTCGTCGCCTTGACCGGATCGGCGATGGCGATCACGCCCGCGGCGGCGCCGTCGATCGCCACGAAAATCGCGGTCGCGCCGTCCCCGCGCAGACGCTCCGCCTCGGCATCGAGCGCGGCGATCGCGATGCCGAGCTCGGCGAGGAATTTCGCATTGCCGAGCGCGACGCGCCGGCCCTCGACCATGCCGACGGCGCCCTTGCCGGTCGGCGAGTCGAAGCCCCGCACGCGCGCCAACGCGATGTCGTGTTCCGTCGCGGCGGCGACGATTGCCGCCGCCAGCGGATGCTCGCTGGCGCGCTCGACGCTGGCGGCGAACCGCAGCACGTCGCTTTCCGCGTAGCTTGGCACCGGCACGATGGCGACCACCCGCGGCTTGCCTTCGGTGAGCGTCCCGGTCTTGTCGACCACGAGGGTGTCGACCTTCTCCATGCGTTCGAGCGCCTCGGCGTTCTTGATCAGCACGCCGGCCTGCGCACCGCGCCCGACCCCGACCATGATCGACATCGGCGTCGCCAGCCCGAGCGCACACGGGCAGGCGATGATCAGCACGGTGACCGCAGCCACGAGCCCGTAGGCGAAGCGCGGCTCGGGGCCGAAGCTCGCCCAGGCCGTAAAGGCCGCGATCGCGACCACGATCACCAACGGCACGAACCAGCCCGACACCTGGTCGGCGAGCCGCTGGATCGGCGCGCGCGAGCGCTGCGCCTGCGCCACCATCTGCACGATCTGCGCCAGCATGGTGTCGCTGCCGATTTTCTTCGCGCGCATGATGAAGCTGCCCGACTGGTTGAGCGTGCCGCCGATCACCTTGGCCCCGACCTCCTTGGTCACCGGCAGCGACTCGCCGGTGACCATCGACTCGTCGACCGCCGAGTGCCCTTCGATCACCTCGCCGTCGACCGGCACCTTTTCGCCCGGCCGCACCCGCAGGCGATCTCCAACCACGACGCGGTCGAGCGAGATCACGTCGTCCGATCCGTCCTCTTTCACACGCCGGGCGGTCTTGGGGGCGAGATCGAGCAGCGCACGGATCGCGCCCGAGGTCTGCTCGCGGGCGCGCAGTTCGAGCACTTGCCCGAGCAGCACCAGCACGGTGATCACGGCCGCCGCCTCGAAATAGAGCGGCGCATTGCCGTCGACCTTGAATGCGTCAGGCAGGATTTCGGGCGCGAAGAACGCGACGACCGAGAACGCGTACGCGACCGCAACGCCAAGCGCGATCAGCGTGAACATGTTGAGCGAACGGTTGACGAGCGATCGCCCCCCCAGCACGAAGAACGGCCAGCCGCCCCACAGGACGATGGGTGTCGCCAGCGCGAACTGAGTGCGTGCGAACCATGGTCCCAGCGCATGCGCGATGCGCTCGTGCAGTCCGGGAGCGAACTCGCTCATCG
>DASWDF010000078.1:0-8779 GCA_036395475.1 Casimicrobiaceae bacterium | reverse complement strand
GGGTTCGGGCTGACGCCGAATGCGCTCGCCGTGGCGCCGGTCGCGACCGAGGCCAAGAAGGCCATGGTCATCATGAACGCGGCCACCTCGATCATCACCACCAAGTCGCCATATATCGTGCGCGCGTCGATGACGCTGCCGCAGATCACCCAGCCGATGGCGAAGTGGGCGGCGAAGAACGGCATCAAGAAGGTCTATACGGTGGTGGCCGACTACGGCCCGGGGCTCGATTCGGAGAAGGCGTTCACCGAAGCGTTCAAAGCCGCCGGCGGCGAGATCGTCGGCAGCATTCACACGCCGCTGCAGAATCCGGACTTCGCGCCGTTTGTCCAGCGCGTCAAGGACGCCAAGCCCGAAGCGGTGTTCCTGTTCCTGCCCGCGGGCGAGCAGGGCATCGCCTTCATGAAGGGCTACGCGGAGCGCGGGCTGGCGCAGGCCGGGATCAAGCTGATCGCGACCGGCGACATCACCGATGACGGGGTGCTCGAGGCGATGGGCGAGCCGACGCTGGGGCTGATCACCAGCTTCCATTATTCGGCCGCGCACGATTCGCCCGAGAACAAGGCGTTTGTCAAGGCGTATGCGGAGGCAAACGGCACCAAGTTGCGCCCGAACTTCATGGCCGCGGGCGGCTACGACGGCATGGCGCTGATCTACGAAGCGCTGAAGAAGACCAACGGCTCGACTGATGGCGACAAGCTCGTCGCCGCGATGAAGGGCATGAAGCTCACGAGCCCGCGCGGTCCGATCATGATCGATCCGGAGACGCGTGACGTCGTGCAGACGGTGTACATCCGCAAGGTCGAGAAGACCGGCGGCGGCCTCTACAACGTCGAGTTCGACAAGTTCCCGGATCAGAAGGACCCGGGCAAACCGTAGCCCGGTGGTGAGCGCAGCGAACCCCGGGGAGCGCAGCGAACCCCGGGGAAAGTGTGCTGGGCTGGTCCCGGGCATCGCGCTGCGCCCGTAGCCCGGTGGTGAGCGCAGCGAACCCCGGGGCAAGCGTGGCTGGTCCCGGGCATCGCGCTGTGCGCTCAGCCCGGGCTACGCAGTCTATAGCGACGAGATGATCACGAGCTTCATCGGCGTTTTGTTCGACGGCGTGGCGTACGGCAGCCTGCTGTTCCTCATCAGCATCGGGCTGTCGGTGACCATGGGGCTGATGAATTTCATCAACCTCGCGCATGGTGCATTCGCGATGCTGGGCGGCTATGCCGCGGTCGTCGCAATGTCGCGGCTGGGTATCCCGTTTCTGCCGGCACTGGCGATCGCGTTCGCGGTGAGCGGCGCGGTCGGCGCGCTGCTCGAGCGCGTTCTCTACCGCCGCCTGTACCGGGCGGCGCATCTGGACCAGGTGTTGTTCACCATCGGGCTTACGTTGATGTCGATCGCCACCGCGACCTATTTCTTCGGGCCCGCGCAGCAGCCCGTGCGCCTGCCTGATTTCCTGACCGGGCAGCTGCACGTGCTCGGCGTGGACCTCGGCACGTACCGGTTGTTCCTGATCGCGATGGTCGTGCTCGCGACGTTGGCGCTGACGTTCCTCGTCGAGCGCACGCGCTTCGGCGCGCAGGTCCGCGCTTCGGTCGACAACCAGCAGGCATCGGTCGGCTTGGGGATCAACGTCGAACGGGTTTTCAGCGTCACTTTCGCGCTGGGTTCGGCGCTAGCGGGCCTGGGCGGAGCGCTCGGGATCGACGTGCTCGGGCTCGATCCGACGTTTCCTTTGAAGTATATGGTGTACTTCCTGCTGGTGGTCGCCGTGGGCGGTGCCGGAACTATCCGCGGGCCGCTTATCGCGGCGCTGATCCTCGGCGTGTTCGACGTCGCGGGCAAGTACTACGTGCCGCAGATCGGCTCCTTCGTGATCTACGCCGTGATGGTGATCATGCTGCTGCTCTTTCCCGCCGGCCTCGTAGGGCGTCGTGCATGAGCGCGTTGCCGACGCTCAAGTGGAACCGGTTCGAGATCGCGTTCTGGCTAATTCCGATCGCGGCGTTCTTTCTGTTTCCCCGCTACCTCACGCTCGGCAGCCAGATCCTGATCGCGGGATTGTTCGCGCTGTCGCTCGACCTGATCCTGGGCTACGCGCGGATCATCTCGCTCGGCCATGCGGCGTTCTTCGGGCTGGGCGCGTACACGGCGGGACTCCTGGCCAGGCACGGTTTCGGCGAGCCCTTGAGCGGGCTCTTCGCCGCCGCGGCGGTCGCCGCGCTGGCCGGCTGGATCACCAGCTTCCTGATCGTGCGCGGCCAGGATCTGACGCGCCTGATGGTGACGCTCGGCATCGGGCTGATGCTGTTCGAGACGGCCAATCAGGCCTCGTCGATCACCGGCGGAGTCGACGGGCTCTCCGGCGTCGAGATGAAGAAGATCTTCGGCGTGTTCGCCTTCGGCCTCGACGGCAAGACGGCGTATCTCTACAGCCTTGCCGTACTCTTCGTGGTCTTCAACGCGACGCGTGCGCTCGTCCGCTCGCCGTTCGGACTGAGCCTCAGGGGCATTCGCGAAGGCGAGCGCCGGATGCCGGCGATCGGCGCGTCGGTGCGGCACAAGCTCGTGGCCGTCTACACCGTCGGTGCGGGAATCGCCGGCATCGCCGGCGCACTGCTCGCGCAGACCACGCAATTCGTCGGCATCGATGTGTTCGGTTTCCAGCGCTCGGCGGAACTGATGATCATGCTCGTGTTGGGCGGCACGGGGTATCTGTACGGCGGCCTGCTCGGCGCCGCGGTCTTCATGATCCTGCAGGATTATCTCGCCAATCTCAATCCGGTCTACTGGCAGTTCTGGCTCGGGTTGCTGCTCGTGTTGATCGTGCTCTTCGCGCGCGGCGGGCTGATGGGAGGGCTGCTCGTGCTCCAACAGCGGTTGCGCCGGATGTCGCGATGAACGCCGCCCTGCGCACCGAATCGCTGTCGAAATCCTTCGGCGCCTTCAAGGCCAATTCGGACGTCAGCCTCGCGTTCGAGGCAGGCGCCCGCCACGCGCTGATCGGACCCAACGGCGCAGGCAAGACGACGTTTATCAACCTGCTGACCGGCGTGCTTGCGCCGACCGGGGGCGAAGTCTATCTCGGCGAAGAGCGGATCACCGGCCTGCCGCAGCACGCGCGCGTCAAGCGCGGCATGACGCGGACCTTCCAGATCAACACTCTGTTTCCCGGCCTCACCGCGCTCGAGTCGGTCGTGCTCGCCTGCTGCGAGCGCAGCGGCCGCGGTGGCGTGTGGTGGCGTACCGTCGCCGCCGAGCGCGGCGCGATCGAGGAGGCGCACGCGATCCTGGCGCGGTTGCGGCTCGACGCTGATGCCAATACGCCGACGCGCGCGTTGCCCTACGGTAAGCAGCGATTGCTGGAAATTGCCTTGGCGCTCGCGACGCGACCCACGGTGCTGCTGCTCGACGAGCCTGCCGCGGGCATACCTTCGGCCGAAAGCGCGGAGCTCTTCGGCGTGATCGCGCAGCTGCCGCGCGAGGTGACGATCGTTTTCATCGAGCACGACATGAACCTCGTGTTCCGCTTCGCCGAGCGCATTACGGTCCTTGTCGGCGGCGCGGTGCTGGTCGAGGGAACGCCGGACGAGATCGCCAACGACCGGCGCGTGCGCGAGGTCTATCTCGGGGAAGCGCAGCATGACTGAGCTGATCCGCGCGGAAGGGCTGACGGCGGGTTACGGCGATTCGATCGTGCTCGAGGACGTGTCGCTGGCGATCGACGAAGGCGGCAGTCTCGCGCTGCTCGGCCGCAACGGCGTGGGCAAGACGACGCTGCTGTTGACGCTGATGGGGCTCACGCGCTTGCAGCGGGGACGGCTCGCGCTGCAAGGCAATGACATCACGCGCCTGCCGGCGTGGCGGCGTGCGCACGCGGGTCTCGGCTGGGTGCCGCAGGAGCGGTTGATGTTTCCTTCCCTCACCGTCGAGGAGCACCTGACGGTGATCGAGCGACCGGGCGGGCCATGGAATCTCGAGCGCCTGTACAAGGTCTTTCCCCGGCTCGAGGAGCGGCGGCGCAACCTTGGCAATCAACTCTCCGGCGGCGAGCAGCAAATGCTGGCGATCGCCCGCGCGCTGATGACCAGTCCGAAGCTTCTGCTGCTCGACGAACCGATGGAGGGCCTCGCTCCGATCATCGTGCAGGAGCTCGTCAAGGTGATCGGCGAAATCGTACGCGCCGGCGAATTCGCGGTGATCGTTGTCGAGCAGCACGCGCGATTGGCGCTGGGTCTGACGACGCAGGCGATGGTCCTCGATCGCGGGCGGGTCGTGCACCGCGCGGCGAGCGAGGAGCTACTGAGAGATCCGGCGACGCTCGATCGCCTGATCGCCGTCGCCTGAGGCGCAGGCCGCGGCGTCCTTGTTCTGCGATCTCCCCGCGCAAGGCGACCGGCGACGCCGCGGGCTCGCGCCGTTAGCTCGCTTCGGACCAGAGCGCGAGCGTCGCGAGATAGCCGCCCGGCACATCGACTGCGTGCAGCCGCCAGCGCGACGGCTCGTATCGGCCGGGGCCCCTGACCAGCTCGATGACCTCGGCAAGCCGGACCTCGAGACGCCGAAACGGCGCCGACAGCCCTTCGCCTGTCGCCTTGCTCATCGCTTCCTTGCACGTCCAGTAGCGTAAGAACCGCGCGCGGCGTTCGGCCTCCGACAGCGGCGCGAGCGTCGAGCGCTCGGCTGTTGTCAGGAACTTGCGCGCGAGCCCGTCGGCGCGAACATCGCGGTCGGCGCGCTCCACGTCGACCCCTATGCGCCCTGCACGCGCGATGCCGATGAGCGCCACGCCTTCCGTGTGCGAGATGTTGAAGTCGAGGCCAGTGTCGCCTGCGAGCTGCGGCCGGCCGCGCGCACCGCGCACGATGGGCACCGCCGGAGGCGGCAGGCCGAGCACGTTGCCGATCGACCAACGCAGCAGGGCGCGGCCGAGGATGTAGCGGCGGGAGAGGACCTCACGGCCGAAGCGGGACGCGCGAGCATGCTCGGCCGGGGCGAGCCAGCCTGATACCCGCGCGACTTCAGCGTCACTCGCGGCGAGCGTCGCCCACCACAGAAAAACGCCGCCCACCGGAGACGCGAGCGCGACCGGAGCGCCGTCCGGTTTGCCCGGGGCAGGGAAATCGTCTACGCTCACTCGCCTTTTCGCCTTCGAGCGGTATCGCGCACCTTTCCGCGCAACGGAACGTTCCTCCGCGCCACAGCCGATGATCTTCCTCCTGCGCTCGCTCGGTCGTCTGCCGCTAACCACGCTCTACGGCTTCTCATGGGCTATCTATTTTGTCACGTTTCACCTCCTGCGCTGGCGGCGTGACCTCGCCGCGCGAAATATCGCCCGCTCGTTTCCCGAGAAGTCGCCGGAAGAGCGCGCCATCATCCTGAAGCAGTCGTATCGCAACATGAGCGAGGTGTTCGTCGAGCTGCTCTGGGGCTGGCGCGCGAGCGCGGAGGACCTCAAGGCGCGGATGGTCATCGACAATCCGGAGCTCGTCGCGCGCTACGCCGCCGAGCGCCGCTCGTCCATCCTGCTGACGGCGCATGTGTGCAACTGGGAATGGCTGCTTCCCGGCGGCGGCGCCCATTTCGGCATCCCGATCGATGCGGTCTACAAGCCGATTCGGCTGCCGAGCCTCGACGCGTACATGCGCGAAGCGCGCAGCCGCTTCGGCGGCAGTCCGATTCCGATCAAGAGCTTCGCCTTCGAGCTGTTGCGGCGCGTTGGAGACGTGCGCGCGTACGGGCTGGTGGCCGACCAGACTCCGCCGAAAAGCATGGAGAAACATTGGACGCGATTCCTGCACCAGGACACCGCATTCTTCGTCGGGGTCGAGACGATCGCGCGATTCCTCGACGCGCCGGTCGTTTACGTCGCGATGCGCAGGCTCAAGCGCGGGCATTACGCGGTTCGCCTTCACGTGCTTGCCGAGCCGCCCTACGACGTCACCGAGGACGCCCAAGCCGAGACAGGGGCTTGGATCGTCGAGGCCTACGCGCGCAAACTGGAGGAGGAAATTCGCGCCAGCCCCGCCGACTGGTTATGGGTTCACAATAAATGGAAATACCCTAAGCCGCATCCCAATTTAAGCGATAATCGCCCATAATTTCGATAATCGCCCTTGACAGTCTTCCCGGAAGAGATAAAATGTTCGTTAGTCGCACATAAGTCCGATAATCGAACAACTGGAGGAGATTTGTCAGTGCCCGAAACGATTTCTCCGTTTCGCGAAGATACGCGATGCAACCTGCGCTCGGTTGCCGCGCTCACCTGACCCATCGCCCGCCGATGCTCGAATTGCAGCGCTTCGCGATGAACACGAACACCCTTGCCGGCACCCTCGAGGAAAAACTACGCGCCGTGAAAGCCGCGGGCTTCGGGGCGATCGTCCTCTCGGGCGCCGATCTCGTTGGCCATCCCGACGGCGTCGACGTGGCCGTCGAGCTTGTGACCGATAGCGGCCTCAAGGTGGGCGCATTTCAGATGCTGCACGATTTCGAGGGTTTGTCGGGACACATGCTCGACTACAAGATTGACATTGCGCGATCGCTGTTCGACATGATGCGCTCCGTCGGTGCGCCGCTATTGATCGTCGCGTCGACCACCTCGCCCCATGCCAGCGGCGATCCGCACAAGATTGCCGAAGACCTGGCGATCCTCGGTACCCTGGCGGCGCTGCCGGGAATCCGCATCGCGTACGGCGCGCTGTCGTGGGGTCGCTGGATCAACGAATATACGTCGGCGTGGGAGGCGGTGAAATTGGCCGACCATGCCAATGTGGGGCTCGCGATCGACTCGTTTCACGTCCTCGCGCGCGGCACCTCGCGCGAGCCGTTCGACGCGATCCCGGGCGAGAGGATCTTCCTCGTCCAGTTATCGGATTACCTGTGGGACCTGGATGACCTCATCGAGACCGCGCGCCACCGCCGCGTCTTTCCTTCGGAAGGCAATCACAATGTGGCAATCGTCGACCTCGTTGGCCGCATCGAGCGTGCCGGCTACCGCGGCGATTACTCGTTCGACGTGGTCAACGACGACTACGCGCATCTTCCGGCAGCGGCGGTCGCCGCCAGAGGCCGGAGGGCGGCCACATGGCTATGCGCACAGACGTGAGGGTGGGACTTGCACTCGCTGCCGCTCAGACGGACATTCATCCAACGTATCGACAGTGTTCATCACCAAGGAGGTAGTCATGAAGCAGGCATTACGCAATACGGTCGCAGCGTTCGCGTTCGCGGCCGCGACGACGGCGTTCGGCCAGCAGGGCCCGGTCACCATCGTCGGCCTGATGGAGCTTTCCGGCACGGGTGCGACGGCGGGCACCAATTTCGACAACGGCGTCAAGCTCGCCGTCAAGGAAATCAATGCCGCGGGCGGCATCCTCGGCCGCAAAATCGAATACACGTCGATGGACACGCAGTCGGCGCCGCAAACCGCCAAGGCACTGGCACAGAAGGCGGTCGATCAGGGCGCGTACGTGGTGATGGGCCCCGTATTCTCGGGCTCGTTCATCGTCAGCATGGCTGAGACCAAGCGCGCCGAGATTCCCAACTTCACCGGCGGCGAGGCGGCGAACATCACGCAGCAGGGCAACCCGTATGTGTTCCGTACCTCGTTCACGCAATCGACGGCGATGCCCAAGCTTGCGCGCTACATCAAGGATACCGTGAAGGCGAAGTCCGTGGCGATGGTGTGGGTGAACAACGACTTCGGCAAGGGCGGCCGCGATTCGATGAGTAAGGCGCTCGAGGCGCAGGGCATCAAGGTCGCAGCCGACATCTCGACCGACCCGGGCCAGGTCGATTTCTCCGCCGCGGTGCTCAAGGTCAAGCAGTCGAACGCCGACGCGGTGTTCGTCTACACCAACGAAGAAGAGTCCGCGCGGGCGCTGCGCGAGCTCAAGAAGCAGGGCTACGACAAGTCTATCATCGGCGAAACGACGCTCACCGGGCAGAAGGTGATCGAGCTCGCGGGCGACGCGGCCAACGGCGCGATCGCGCACGTCGGACTTACCGTCGATGCGCCGCAGCCGGGAATCAAGGCCTTCGACGAGAAGTTCCAGAAGGACTACAAGTACAAGAGCGATCACAACGGGATGAAGGGCTACACCGGGATGTACGTGGTCAAGGCGATCACCGAACGCATCAAGAAGTTCGACGGCAAGGAGTTCGCCAAGACGCTGCACGGCGCGACAATCAAGGTCAAGGACACTCCCGGCGT
This sequence comes from Casimicrobiaceae bacterium, assembly GCA_036395475.1. Classification (GTDB taxonomy): domain Bacteria; phylum Pseudomonadota; class Gammaproteobacteria; order Burkholderiales; family Casimicrobiaceae; genus PALSA-1003. The sequence continues at coordinate 573 of DASWDF010000078.1, read as the reverse complement.
GCTCCTCGACGTGCACTTCGACAACAACGGCGATCTCGACCGCGAAAGCTTCCTGGTCAAGGTGGAGAAAGGCAAGCAAGTCGTGACCGCGACATTGCCGCCGGTGAACCCGATCCAGTAGCGCTGAAGAAAAGGGACGCGACTGCGCGAAGGCGCGGTCGCTCTCACGAGGAGGACGGCATGGCTGATTTCCTGCAACTAATCATTTCCGGAACCGCGACCGGCGCGATCTACGCGCTCTGCGCGCTGGGATTCACGCTGCTGTGGCAGGCGTCGGGAACGATCAACTTCGCGCAGGGCGAGTTCGTGATGCTCCCCGCCTTCATGATGTTGTTCTTCATCAATACCGCGGGGCTCCCGCTCTGGCTCTCCTTCCTGCTGACCTGCCTGGTCGCGATGCTGCTGCTCGGGTACACCTTCAAGCGGGTGATTGTCGATCCGCTGATCCGCCACGGCGTCATCCCGATGGTGATCGCGACGCTCGGACTCTCGATCGGCGTGAAGCAGCTCACCAAAGCCGGCGTGACCGCGCAGGCGATGCCGTTCAACAGCCCTTTTCCCGATGGCCTGCTG
>DASWDF010000077.1:0-7954 GCA_036395475.1 Casimicrobiaceae bacterium | reverse complement strand
CGATGGTAAGGATTCCGCGGTCCGTGACGACACGCTGATCCGCGGCGATGCAGCACAAATTCGACGAGTGCACGACGCCCACGTGGCTCTGCGGGCTGCGGATGTTCGACGCGTCCTTGAACGTGATCCACGGATGCCCGGTCTCGAAGAGCATGGATAGCATCTTGCGCCAAAGCTGCACGGCAGGAATCTTCCGGAAGAGCTTGAGCTCGCCGCGCGCCGCCTTTTCCTCGTAGCGCGTGTACGCTTCCTCGAACTTGCGGCCCCACTTGTCGTGCAGATCGGGCACGTCCGAAGGCGAGAAGAGCGTCCACTCGCCGCCTTCCATGACACGCTTCATGAACAGGTCCGGGATCCAGTTCGCCGTGTTCATGTCGTGCGTGCGGCGCCGGTCGTCGCCGGTGTTCTTGCGCAACTCGAGAAACTCCTCGATGTCGAGGTGCCAGGTCTCGAGATAGCTGCACACTGCGCCCTTGCGCTTGCCCCCGTTGTGCACCAGGCCCGCCGCGGTCATGTACGACTCGTCGCTATCGACCTCGAGATCGACGACCAGCGGCCGCGTTACCATCGGCTCGATCGAGCGCACGCGCGAGAAGATCGTGCCGCCGTGCGTGATCCAGTTGCGCTTGACGATCGGCTGGCAACCGACGAGCGCGGCAACTTCCGCCACGGCCGGGATGCGCAGATCGTACGCATCCGTCTTGCCGGCGAAGGTGATCTCGGAGCCGTTGGCGCGACGCGCGCGATGCCCGTTCTTACGCACGCGATGCTGCCCGCTCGTCGGCACGCCCAACCGCAGGAGCTGATAGCGCAAGCCTTCGGTCAGCGGATGTGAGGTCGACGTGAAAGTGATCTCCTTGCCACGGGATACGCAACCGTCGGTCTCGAGCAGGCCCCGGATCAGCGCCAGCGTCAACGGCCGCGGCAGATGCGCGAGCCGCGGCGCGATGCGCTTGCGATGTTTGTCGTCGTACAGATCATCGTAGGCGAACGGCAGCGTCGCCGAGCCCCCGCCCGCGATGCGGCCGGTCGTCGCGTCGCGCACGACGCCTCGCCCCGAGGCCCAATGCACCTGCGCATAGGTCGCGCCGCGGCCCGTTTGCCAATAGTGGATTCCGCGTGCGCTCAAGTACTCGCGCACGAACTCGAGATGCTCGTCGCGCGCGGGATTCCCGGACACGCCCCACTGCATGCCGTCCTTCGACAAGTGCCCGTCGCCGAGCAGAACGCCGTACAGGCGCGCGTCGTCTTCGGTGAAACCTTCGACGTTCACGACCTCGGTGGGAATCGTGAAGCCGACGTAGTCGCCGACCTTGAGCTTGCCCGCGTCGATCCATTCGGCCTGCACCTTGCCCTTGTGCAGCCAGTCGACCGTGCGCTCGATCGACTGCTCGAGCGGCACACCGCGGATCGCCCAGAACGGATGGCCGTCGGTGACTTCCAGCGTTTCCAGTGCGTGCTTGACGTCGATCTCGAGCATCGGCCCGCGCTGGTTGTAGACGAGCTTGCCGAGCACTTCGCGGTAGGTCCCGCTTTTTCCCAGGACGAGATCGCCGACGCGCACTTCGCGGATCGGCTGCACGCCGCGCGCGGTGTAGACCGGCGTCTCCGGCGCGAAGCACTGGTTGACTGCGACCGCCGTGTCGTTCACTACTTTCAGGAACGGCACCACACCTTGCGACTTGCCGTTGGTGCCCTTGATGTGCGAGCCCAGAGCGCGCACGTTGGTCCAGTCGTTGCCCAGGCCCCCGGCGAACTTGGACAGGAGCGCGTTTTCCTTGATCGCTTCATAGATGCCGTCGAGATCGTCGGCGACCGTGGTGAGATAGCACGACGAGAGCTGCGAGCGATGCGTGCCCGAGTTGAACAGGGTAGGCGTTGACGACATGAAGTCGAAGGTCGAAAGCACGTTGTAGAACTCGATCGCGCGCGCCTCGCGGTCGACCTCGTTCAACGCCAGGCCCATCGCGACGCGCATGAAAAAGCATTGCGGCAGCTCGAAGCGGCGCCCGCCGACGTATTGATCGACCAGGAAGTAGCGGTCGTAGAGCGTCTGCAAGCCGAGATAGCCGAATTGCAGATCGCGCTGCGGCACGAGCGCCTTGCCCAGCGTCTTCAGGTCGTACTGCGCCAGCGCTTCGTTCAAGAGCCCGATCTTGATGCCGTGCTTGACGAAGCGCGGGAAATAATCGGCGTACTTGGTCGCCATGTCGGCTTGGGTGCATTCCTCGCCCATCGCCTCGTAGCGGATCGAGTCGAGCAGGAGCCGCGCGGTGACGAAGCTATACGCAGGATCCTTCTCGATCAAGGTGCGCGCGGCCAGGACGACGCATTTCCTCACCTCGTCCATCGGCACGCCTTCGTACAGATCCTTGAGCGTCGCCTTCAGGATGCGCTCGGGCTCGACTTCGGCGAGTCCCGCGCAGGAGCTTTGCACCAGCTCCTTCAACCGCGCGAGATCGAGCGGCCGCGAAACACCTTGCTCGACGACGTTGATCGCGGTGGTCGCGGCGTCGCCTTTGGTGCCTTTCTGCTTTTCGTGCGCGCGCTCCTGCGCCCGCTTCTCGCGATAGAGCACGTACGCGCGCGCGACCTCGTGCTCGCCGCCGCGCATCAGCGCGAGCTCGACCTGATCCTGGATCTCTTCGATGTGAATCGCGCCGCCCTCAGGCTTGCGGCGCATCAGCGCGGTGACGACGTGATCGGTGAGCTGCGCGGTCAGCTCGCGCACGCGCGCTGATGCGGCGCTCTGGCCGCCGTTGACGGCGAGAAAAGCCTTGGTCACCGCGATCGCGATCTTCGACGGCTCGAAGCCGACGACCGCGCCGTTGCGGCGGATGACCTTGTACTGCGCGAGTCGGGGATCGGTGTTCACTGCCAGCGGCGAGCTACTCTCGCCGGCCGTCGGATTCTGAGGAGTTGCGGACGACGACGCGACGGCAGAGCTGGCGACTTGCATATGTTAACTCCTCGTGAAATCTTGTCGTTCTTCGTGTTGAGCACCCGCATGGAGCTGGAATGCTCCCTTCCTGCGAATCCAGCGCTAATGCGGGTTTCCGGCTGCCGGTCCCCACGGCGCCGAATGACGCCACGAGGACACTTTACGTGGGGCTCCCGGAATTCCCTTAGGAATCAAAATCTACTACATCTTGTGTTCAAGTACTGAATCAACACTAATCATAGTAGCTTGAGTCCGCGGACGCAAGCGCTTTTTAGTACACAAAAGTGGTATGCCAAAAGCATTGAAAAATCAGCGCGCTATCACGCGCAGCGCAATCGCTGCACCGTCTATGCACCGGTTTTCCACGAAGTTGTGCACAGGTGCGAACGTTTATGCGGCATAAAAAGCGTGCGAATGAATTCGCAGCTACGAAAAGCTGACGTAGCCTGGGCTGAGACGTAGCCTGGGCTGAGCGAACCGATGCCCGGTATTTCGGAATTAGCGTCGACCCGGGCTTCGCGCTGTGCGCTCAACCCGGGCTACACATGACGTGGACCATTTCGTAGCTGACGTAGCCTGGGCTGAGCGAAGCGATGCCCGGGACTTCGGAATCTGTAGCGTCGACCCGGGCTTCGCGCTGTGCGCTCAGCCCGGGCTACACATGACGTGGACCATTTCGTAGCTGACGTAGCCTGGGTTGAGCGAAGCGATGCCCGGTATTTCGGAATTAGCGTCGACCCGGGCTTCGCGCTGTGCGCTCAGCCCAGGCTACATTAAAGCGAAGCGCATCCGAGAACCGAGCTTCGTCAATGCGCCGCGCGTGGGTCGGCGCATACGACGCATACCTGTCGTAGCTTGCCAGTCCGCGGATCGGAACGCGCCGGCAGGTCGCGCTCGAGCGTGACCGCGACGTTCCCCAGCGACTGCCGCGCGAGATACGTGCGTAACGCCTTCGATGCGACGGACCATGCGGCGTCGCGGTCGTGAGCCTCTTTGGGATCGAGCCGCAGCGCGAGGCGATCGGCGGCAGTCTGCAGGATCTGGAAGCGATGCAGGCCCGCGGCTTCCTCGACCACGGTGCTGAGCGCGAGCGGCAGCAGGCGCACCGTGCTGCCGTCGGCCGCGCGCATGCTGACGATGTCGTCGCGCCGGCCTTCCACCTGGATCGCGGGCAGCGGACTGCCACAGGCGCAGGGCTTGGGGTTCGCGGTGATGCTGTCGCCCAGGTCGTAGCGCACCAGCGGCTGGACGCGATTGGCGAGATTGGTGAGCAGGACCGTGTGCGAGGTTTTGCCCGGCGGCGTCGGTTGGTGATCGCGGTCGACCGGCTCGAGCACCACCCAGTCCGCATTGACGTGCAACCAGCCCTCGCTGCAGCCGTAGGCGATCGATAGCGCCTCCGACGCGCCGTACTCGTTGACGACCGGGCACTCGAAAGCGCTCTCGACGTCCGCGCGCGTTGCCGAGGTCATGCATTCTCCGCCGGACCAGAGAAGCGACGGCGCGATCTCGAGCCGCCCCATGGCGCGCTCCTCGGCGAGCAGCATGAGCATCGTCGGATAGCTCGCGACGAACGCCGGCTGATAGGCATTGAGTCCCTTGACGAGCTGCGGCAGCGGATCGAGCACCGAAAAGCTCTTGGTCGAAAGCCACGGGCTCGCGCGCGTCAGGCGCTCCCACGACACGATGCTCGCGTAATGATCGTCGCGCGCGGCGACCAGCGCCGCCTTGCCGCCCTGCCCGAACACGCCCGACGCATAGCGCCTGCCGAGACGCGCCGCGCCGAGCTGTACGGCGATCATCGCGTCGTAGGTCGAAAGCGCGGCGGCGTCCTGCACGAATATGCCCGGCTCGCCGCTGGTGCCGGAGCTCTTCCACACCGCGTAACGTCCGAGGAGGCGCTCGCCGATGTGCGCGCGGTCGGCAAGAAAGGCCTCGACCCCGGTGCGCGTGAGCGAGGCTTCGGTGACCCAGTTGTCGAAGTCGGCCATAAGATCGGACTTGGTGACAACCGGAAGCGCTTCGAGCGGGGCGTTCGCGGGCACGTCGCGCCAGCGGTCGCGATAATGCGCCGAATGTGCGCGCACGAACTTGAGCAGCGCGGCCAAGTGCTCGGCGCGCGCCGAGGCGATCGCGGCGGTGCCGCCGCTGCGCGTCCACCAAGTCTCGGACATGCGCGCAACCCACGACCACCACGCGGCGGACGACTGAATGGGATCCCAGGATCGATTGCGCGTGCTCGCCCGCACCGCATTCTCCATGGTGGAACCTGCCGACCTGTCTATTCGGACCTCGATTCATCGCCGGCAGTTCCGTCCACTTTATACCCGGCGACCGGTGCCGGGTACGGCTGCAACACCGGCGAGCGCGGAACGTGGTATTTTAGTGCGCCCTCAATGTTCCGCCGGCCCTTACGGCCGCCATGCGATGAGCCGCTTATCGACGCAGCGCACGACGACCTTCCGTCCACTCGCCGGGACTGCGCGCCGGCGTCCTCCGGTGCCTCATCTATGAACGATACCGCCCCCTCGCTCGCAACCGCGGCAGTCGCGCCTCCGGCGACCGGCCCGCTGGCGCGCCTGCTCTCCGAGATTGGCGCGCGCACCGGAATTCCCTTCCGCATCGTCTGGACGGACGGCTCGGCGTACTGGAACAGCGAAGGGGCGCCGGCGTTTACCCTGACGTTCCGCACCCGGCGCGCGGAAGCCCGCGTCCTGGGCTACGGGCACATCGGCTTGCTCGAGGCGTACTTCGACGGCGGCATCGACATCGAGGGCAACCTTGCGGCGGCGTTGCACGCCGGTCTCGCGGCCGGTTTCGATGCGCGGCCGAATCCGCTGGTGAGCGCGCGCAACCGCTGGCACGAATTCCGCTTCTCCAATCGCTCCATCGCCCAGGCCAAGGCCAACGCCCGCTTTCACTACGGCATTGGCGAAGCGTTCTATCGGCAATGGCTCGATCGCGTCGGCATGATGTATACCTGCGCCTACTGGAACGAGGGCACGCAGACCCTCGAGGAGGCGCAGGTCAACAAGATGGACCACGTCTGCCGCAAGGTGCAGCTCCAGCGCGGCGAAACCTTCGTCGACATCGGCTGCGGCTGGGGCGGGCTGCTATTCCACGCCTACGAGCGCTATGGCGCGCTCGGCACCGGCATCAACACGACGACCGAGCAGGTGCAGGACCTGTCCGCAGAGCTCGCGCGCCGCGGCCTGACCGACAAGATCGGTCTGATCGAATGCGACTTCCGCGAAATTCCGGGACAGTACGACAAGCTCCTGTCGATCGGCACGCTCGAGCACGCCGGGCGCGACCAGCTGTTCGACGTCGTCAAGGCGCATGCCGACGCGATGAAACCCGGTGCGCTGGGCGTGATCCACTTCATCGGCCACTTCGGCCGCTACGAGACCGAGTTCTTCATCCGCAACTACATCTTTCCCGGCGGCTGGATCCCCAGCCTCGCCGAGGCGATCGAGGCGATGGAGCGCGTGGGCCTCGAGGTGCTCGACGTCGAGAACCTGCGCCGCCACTACGCGCTCACGCTCGACGCGTGGGCCGAGCGCTTCGACGCGAGCTGGGAGAAGATCCAGGCGCTCGATCCGGTGCGCTTCAACGAGCGGTTCCGCCGCATCTGGCGCACGTACCTGTGGTCGTGCGCGGAGATGTTCCGCTCCAGGAACGGCCGCACTCATCTGTTCCAGGTCCTGGTGAGCAAGGGCAACATCGGCTCGAACTATCCGATGTGCCGCACGTTCCTCTACCAGGGATCGGAGCAGAGAAGCCGTTCGCCCTGAGCTTGTCGAAGGGCGACGACGACTCACTCCGGTTGAGTTCGTCCGTTCATGGTTCGACAAGCTCACCACGAACGGACTCCGCAGGAATCCTGGCGAACATTGTGACTGGGTACGCCGACCGCAAGGCCCGCCTCCTCGCCGAGCTCGGGGCCGGCGGCCGGGCTGGCACGCGCGTCGGCCTCGCCAAGGAAACGTCGAACCTCTTCCGCGACCGCGAGGCGCGCGCGCGGCCGGCGATCGATCTCAAGCGCTTCGATCACGTGCTTGCGGTTGACGCCGCAGCCGGCGTCGTCGAATCCGAGGGGATGGTGCGCTATGTCGATCTCGCCGACGCGACGCTCGCGCACGGCGTGATGCCCGCGGTCGTGCCGCAGTTGAAGTCGATCACGCTGGGCGGCGCGGTCGCCGGCGTAGGCATCGAGGCTACGTCGTTCCGCCATGGTCTGGTGCACGACACCATCGCCGCAATCGACGTGGTGACCGGCGATGGCCGGATTCTCACCTGCACGCCGGAGAACGAGCACCGCGACCTCTTCTTCGGCATCCCGAACTCGTACGGAACGCTCGGCTACGCCTTGAAGCTCTCGGCGCGCACCTTGCCCGTCAAGCCCTACGTGCACATCGAGCACCTGCGCTACACCGACGCCGCGGCGTGCTTCGCCGACGTGGCGCACTACGTGCACGAGCGCGACACCGACTTTCTCGACGGCGTGGTCTTCGCTCCCGGCGAGCTCTATCTCACGCGGGGGACCTTCGTCGACAGCGCGCCGTATACCAGCGACTACAGCTACGAGCAGATCTACTACCGCTCGATCCGCAAGCGCGCGAGCGACTATCTCACCGTGCGCGACTATCTCTGGCGCTGGGACACCGACTGGTTCTGGTGCTCGAAGAACGTCGGCGCGCAGCACCCGCTGCTGCGCTGGCTCTACGGCCGCAAGCGGCTCAACTCGATCTTCTACCAGAAGGTGATGCGCTGGAACAGTCGCTGGGGGCTCACGAGCGCGTGGAACCGGCTCAGCGACGTAAATGCCGAATCGGTGATTCAGGACGTCGATATTCCGCTCGCGCGCGCCGCGGAGTTCCTCGACTTCTTTCACGCCGAGATCGGCATCCTGCCCGTATGGATCTGCCCGATCAAGGCGCCGCCGGCCAACATGCGCTTTCCGCTGTATCCGCTCGCGCCCGACGCGCTGTACATCAACTTCGGCTTCTGGGA
>DASWDF010000076.1:0-39266 GCA_036395475.1 Casimicrobiaceae bacterium | reverse complement strand
CGTAGCCCGGGTTGAGAGGTAGCCCGGGTTGAACAGTAGCCTGGGTTGAGCGCGCAGCGCGATACCCGGGGACCTCATGCAACGCTGATCGCCGTCCCGGGATTCGCGCGCTCATCCCGGGCTACGCGCTTGGTCCTTCGCATTTGGCGCGATCAGCGAATCCGATCGCTAGCTTCCGGAAATACGATTGGACTCGACGTGCGCGCGCCCATAAATTTCGCTATGGAGGCAACATCGGGCGCGCCGGCTACCCGCCGCGGTGCGCCGTGGAGTGCACATGAAAGCCACAAACTTTCTCTGGGACGAACCGGGTCTCACCGGTGCGTGGGCGAAGCTGACCCATGCGTTGATATTCGATCCACTGCGGCGCGAGGGCAAGCCGGAAAATCGGCCCGAGCGGCCCGCGGGCACGCGGTCTTTGGGAATCTTCGAACGCATCGACCGCTGGTTCTGGCGGCAACAGATGCGGGATCGCGAAGCGTACTTGGCCGGGGCGCAGGACATTTTCGAGCTCGAGGAGCGTCTCCGTCGGCTCGAGCGCTCGGTCGGCAGCCGTTACTACTGACGGAGCAGCGTGAGCGCCAATCCCGCGCCGGCGCAGGCAAGAATCACCGGTATGACGCCGACTTTGTAGCGGAACAGCGCGACCGCCGCGGCAAGGCCGATCAGCGCCGAGACGACGTCGAAGGGTCCGTGTACGCCCGCCGGCCACAACACGTGGATGGCGAAGAACACCGCGAGATTGACGATCACGCCGACGACGGCGGCGGTGATGCCGGTCAGCGGCGCGGTGAATTTCATCTGTCCGTGCGTCGACTCGACCAGCGGTCCGCCGGCGAGGATGAACAGGAACGACGGCAGGAACGTGAACCAGGTCGCGACGCTCGCCGCCAGCACGCCGGCAAGAAACAGATGCTCCGGGCCGAACAATTGCCTCGCCCAGCCACCAACAAAGCCGACGAACGCGACGACCATGATCAGCGGCCCGGGCGTCGTCTCGCCGAGCGCGAGGCCGTCGATCATCTGCGGCGGCGTGAGCCAGCCGAAGGTCTCGACCGCGCCCTGCACTACATAAGGCAGCACCGCGTACGCGCCGCCGAACGTGACCAGCGCGGCCTTGGTGAAAAACCAACCCATCTGCGGCAAGACGCCATCGCGGCCGAACATCATCACCAGTGCACTCAGCGAACCCAACCAGAGCAACAACCCGATGACCACGACGACAAGCAGATGCGACCAGCGAAAACGTGCATGTGGCGGCGTCGGCGTATCGTCGTCGATCACCGCCGGCGGATGCGCTGCGTCGCCCGCCGCGTGCGCTCCGCCGGAAGCAAACTGCTGCGGCGCGATTTTGCCGCCGAGCGCGCCGATCAATCCGGCGGCGAGCACGATCGCCGGGAACGGCACCGCGAACACGTAGATGGCGACGAACGCGGCCACGGCGATCGCCCACAGAGGTGTCGACGTGAGCGCGCGCGAGCCGATGCGCCACGCCGCGTGCAGGACGATGGCGGTGACCGCGGGCTTGACGCCGTAGAGCGCTCCCGCGACCTCTGGCACGTCGCCGTACGCCATGTAGATCCACGACAGCGCGATCAGCACGGCGAGCGACGGCAGGACGAACAGCGAACCGGCCACGATGCCGCCCCAGGTCCGATGCATCAGCCAGCCGATGTAGGTCGCGAGCTGCTGCGCCTCGGGGCCGGGGAGCACCATGCAGTAGTTGAGCGCGTGCAGGAAGCGCCGCTCGGAGATCCAGCGCTGCTGCTCGACGAGCTCGCGATGCATGATCGCAATCTGTCCGGCCGGACCGCCGAAGCTGATCCAGCCGAGCTTCCACCAGTAACGCAACGCCTCGGCGCGCGTCGGCGCGCGCGGTTCAGCGGAGTCCGAATTCATCCGACCCCGCGGGACCGTGGTGATAGCGCGTGCGAATGAATTCGCACCTGCGAGGATGGCGTATCGATTTTCGTAGGGCCGAATTCATTCGGCCACGACGTCAGATGAGCCCTTCGAGCAACTGCACGTCGACCAACTCGCCGGCCGCGACGTTGCCGGTCTCGCTGGCGAGCACGATGAAGCAGTTGGCCTGCGACATCGACGACAGGATCCCGGAGCCCTGATCGCCGGTCGTGCGCACCGTCCAGCCGCCGGCGCCGTCGGGCGCAAGCATGCCGCGCTGGAACTCGGTGCGGCCCGGCGCTTTTCTGATCGGCGCGGCGAGCGGCACCTTGAACGTCGGCAGCGGCTGGATCTCGCGCTGCCCCTGCAGGGTGAGCAGCGCATCGCGCACGAACTCGTAGAAGGTGACCATCACCGATACCGGATTGCCCGGCAGTCCGAAGAAGTGCGCATTGCCGAGCTTCCCGTACGCGAGCGGCCGACCGGGCTTCATTGCGATCTTCCAGAACAGCACTTCGCCCAGCTTGTCGAGGAGCTGCTTGACATAATCGGCTTCGCCCACCGACACGCCGCCCGAGGTGATGACGACGTCGGCAGCCTGCGCGGCGCTTGCGAACGCGCGCTCGAGCGCTTCGGGAACGTCCGCAACCACGCCCATGTCGATCACTTCGCAACCAAGCCGCGTCAGCACGCCGTAGAGCGTGTAGCGGTTGCTGTCGTAGATCTCGCCCGCCGCGAGTGGCGTCCCGATCGACTTGAGCTCATTACCGGTCGAGAAGAACGCGACGCGAAGCTTGCGGTACACGCTGACTTCGCTTAAGCCCAGCGACGCAATCATGCCGAGCTCGGCGGGCCGCACGCGCTGTCCCGCGCGGAACACGATTTGGCCCTGCTTCAGGTCCTCGCCGGCGAAGCGGCGGTTGGTTCCCGCCTTGCCGACCGCGCCGGGCGCGATTCTGACGCCGGCGGCGTCCTCGCTCGCGCGCTCCTGCATCACGACCGTGTCCGCGCCTTGCGGCATGACCCCGCCGGTGAAGATGCGCACGCATTCGCCGGCGCCGATCGCTCCGTTCCAGGGCTTGCCGGCGAACGACTCGCCGACGCGCTTCAACACCGTCTCGCGCTCCGGCTTAAGATCGGCGAAGCGCAGCGCGTAACCGTCCATCGCCGAGTTGTCGTGGCCGGGGACGGCGATGGGAGAGACGATGTCTTCGGCCAGAACGCGGCCGAGCGCGTTGCGCACGTGGACGCGCTCGACGGCGGTCACGGGTGCCAAGAAGCTCGCGATCAGCTCGCGCGCCTTCGCCACCGGCATCGAGTTCGGATCGTAGTCGTCGGCGCAGGACGCTTCGCGGAGCGACTTTGACGTTGTCATGCGATCAGCGGCGATCGGCCTGTCTCAGTTCATCGGCGGTGTTGATGTTGCGAAACGCTTCGGCCTCGTCGTCGAACGCGACCTCGACCGTCTTGAGTGTAGCGTACCAAGCGTCGATCTTGCGGCCGCCGCCTTCGAGAAATTGCGTGAGATGCGGAAGGACGGTCTTGCGCACCAGGGCGAACACCGGATGCGGCTGTTCGAAGGTGCGTGCAACCGCGAGATCGGCTTCGCTCCCGCGCAGCGCCGCGGACAGACGCGCGATCAGATCTGCCGGCAGAAATGGCGAATCGCAGGGAACGGTCGCGACCCGCGGATATGACGCATGGGCAAGCGCGACGTGCAGCCCCGCCAGAGGACCAGCGAAGCCGCCGATAGCGTCGGCAAGCACGGCGTGCCCGAACGCTTCGTACTCGGCGCGGTGCTGATTGGCATTGATCAGGATCTCGTCGACCTGCGGGCGCAGCCGATCGAGCACGTGGGCCACCATCGGGCGCCCGTCGAGCGGCACGAGTCCCTTGTCGATCGTGCCCATGCGCCGGCCCTGGCCTCCGGCGAGAATGACCCCGGTGATGCGCTCGTCTTCGGTCACGCGTGTGCGTGCTTCGGCCGGAAGCGGAGTATCTGTCATTGCGTAGGGCCGAATTCATTCGGCCGACCACGTTACATGCTACGCCGCGTGCGAATGAATTCGCACCTAGACGGTTGCGTGCGAATGAATTCGTATCTATACGATTGAGCGAGCACGCGACACTCACACATCGCCGCGAAACCGCTCGCCGCCGGTGAAAAGCAGGAAATGCTTGCCGGTCGCGCGGCCGATCATGGTCATGCCGACCTTCTGCGCGATCTCGTAACCCATCTGGGTGAGCCCGGAGCGCGAAACGAGGAACGGGATCTCCATCTGCGCCGCCTTGATCACCATCTCCGAGGTCAGCCGGCCGGTGGTGTAGAAAATCTTGTCGCCGCCATCGACGCGGTCGAGCCACATCATGCCGGCGATCGCGTCGACCGCGTTGTGGCGGCCGACGTCCTCGACGAAGTAGAGAATCTCGCTCGAGATCGCGTTCTCATTGGGGTTATTGGTCGCGAGCGCGCAGCCGTGCACGGCGCCGGCCTGCTTGTAGATCGTTTCGTGCTGGCGCACGCGTTCCATCAATGCGTAGAGCGCGCTGCGCGAAAGGATCGCGCCGGCCGGAAGCCGCACCGCGTCGATCTCGTCCATCAGGTCCCCGAAAACAGTACCCTGCCCGCAACCGGTGGTCTTGGTGCGTTTGGCGGTCTTGGCCTCGAGATCCTTGAGTCCGTTGCGCGTGGTCACCGCGACGGCATTGACGTCCCAGTCGACCTGCACCGAGACGATGTCCTCGATCCGCTCGAGCAGCCGCTGGTTGCGCAGGTAGCCGATCGCGAGCGCTTCGGGTGCTGCGCCCAGCGTCATGATCGTGAGCAGCTCGTGCTTGTCGATGTAGAGCGTCAGCGGATGCTCGCCGGCGATCGATGTCACGCGCGCTTCGCCGTTTTCGTCGACTGCGCGCACCTCGAACGTCGAGGGTCGCGCGGCCGCTGTGAGGATCGGCCGGTACGGAGTATTCGGAGCGTTCATCAGCGATTCCACGCGGCAGCTTGGCGCAGCCACTCCATCAGGGGCAACAGGTCGCGGAAGTAGCCGGCGATCTCGGCGGAAAGATCCCTGGGCGGATGCTTCTTGAGATCGACCTCGATCATGCCGAAGAAATGCCGGAGCTTGATCGTCTCGATATGCGGCGTGTCAGCGGAAAAGCCTTTGGGCGGCCGCACGAGCGCATCCTCGTCGGAGAACCCGTCGTAGGTTCGCCTGAAGCGCGGATTGCGCAAAAGCTTGGTCAGCGTCGCGGGCTTCGCCGCGATGTAGCGGCGGATGCGCTTGAGGATCGCGGCGTCCGGCTGGTAGATCCCGCCGCCGGCGAACAACATGCCCTTGTGGTCGATATGGAAGTAATAGCCTGGCTCGAGCCCGTGTTTGGCCCGGTCCCGGATCGCCGCGCTGAAATGCGTCTTGTACGGTGTCTTGTCCTTGGAGAAGCGCGTGTCGCGATAGATGCGAAACATCGCCTTCTTCGGATCGACCGGTCCGAGCCCGCGGTCGAACTTCGCCACGCGCGCAGCGAGATCGGTGACGAGCTCCTCGAATTCGGCACGCAGGAGATCGTACGCCGGCTTGTTCCATACAAACCACGAGCGCTGATTGTTCTTCTCCAAACCGCTCAGGAACTCGACCAGCGCTTTGACCTGCATGGAATGGGGCGGCCGCGTGCGCGCCTTACCCCCCGATGTAGCTCATCTCGATCCTGGGCAGCGCCGAGGTGTGTTCCGACCGGATCTCCGAATACCGGTCGCCGCGCTGCAGCCAGATCGCTGCGATGGTGTCGGAGATGCGCTCGTCGCTGCTGCCGTTGCGCAAGAGCGCGCGCAGATCGGAGCCCTGCGTCGCGAACAGGCAAGTGTAAAGCTTGCCTTCCGTGGAGAGCCGCGCGCGCGTGCAGTCCCGGCAGAACGCCTGAGTCACCGACGAGATGACGCCGATTTCGCCCGATCCGTCGGCATAACGCCAGCGCTCGGCGACCTCACCGGCGTAGTTCGGGTCGACCGGCTCGAGCGGCAGCTCCGCGCCGATGATGCGCAATACCTCGGCCGAGGGTACGACCTCGTCCATGCGCCAGCCGTTGGTGTGTCCCACGTCCATGTACTCGATGAAGCGCAGGACGTGGCCGCTGCCCTTGAACCGGTGCGCCATCGGCAGGATTTCCCGCTCGTTCATGCCGCGCTTGACGACCATGTTGATCTTGATCGGTGCCAGTCCCGCACAGGCAGCGGCATCGATGCCTTCCAGGACCTTCGCGACGGGGAAGTCAGCGTCGTTCATCGCGCGGAAAATGCCGTCGTCGATCGCGTCGAGGCTTACCGTCACGCGGTTCAATCCCGCCGCTTTGAGCTCGCGCGCCCTTCTTGCGAGCAGCGCGCCGTTGGTCGTCAGTGTCAGGTCGAGACCGCCGATCGCGGCGAGCATCTCGACCAAGCGCTCGAGATTGCGGCGGAGCAAAGGCTCACCGCCGGTCAGCCGGATCTTCTCGACGCCATGCGCCTTGAACAGGCGCGCGAGGCGCGCGATCTCCTCGAAGGTGAGCAGGTCGGCGTGCGGAAGGAACGGGTAGTCGCGCCCGAAAACGTCCTTCGGCATGCAATAGACGCAGCGGAAGTTGCAGCGGTCGGTGACCGACACGCGCAGGTCGCGCAGGCTGCGGCCGAGCGAATCGGCGAGCAGACCCGTCGGCGCGACGCGCGGAGCGGCCGTCGCGAGCGCAGTCGCGGCGCGGGCGTCGGTGAGGGGAATGACTCGGGCCATGGTGGTGTTGACGAAGCCGATGGGACGGCAAGTGCAACCAATAATCTTAGCAGAGTGTCAATGCCGAGGGTTGCCGCCGGGTGACTGGTGTATGATCGAATGGCAACCCGGCCGTGTTCTGCCATCGTCGCAAATCCATGTCGCCCTTGCGGTTTCCCGTCGCCGTTATCATGCAACGCGTGCCGCTCGCGAGCCGCTGGGCCGATGAGCGCTGGGAAGCCCTCGCCGTCGAACCTTGCGATGATGCGCTGCCGGTGCAAACGGTCGTGAGCGACACAGCGGACGGGAAAAGCTGGCGTTGCACTGGACAGGTGATCGAGCTGCATCCGGCCGAAGCCGAGGGCTATTACCTGAATGTTTCGGCGCGCGACCCGAAGGTGTTCGTGCTATGGCGCATGGCCGAGCCCGGAGACGACGCCGAGCCGCGCGCGCGGCCGCTGATCGTCACCCTGAGCTATGGCGAGGCCGCGCGCTTTCTCGACGCGGGCGAGCAGGTCGATGCGGTACCCATACCCGCCGCCATCCTCGCCGCGCTGGAGTCGTTTGTCGCCGCGCACTATCGACCTGAACCGCGCAAGAAGGTGAAGCGCAACGAGCTGTATGAGGGCGACGAAGTGCGCCGCGGCGAAGCGGCGGGAGGACGCAGGCGATGACAGCCAAAGGCGGCGGCGCCGAACGCTTTTCGCTTTCGCGCTGGTCGCGGCGCAAGCTCGCGGCCGCGGCCGAGGCTCCGGCTGCGGCGTCTGCGCCCGCCGTTGTCCCGGCACCCGCGACCGCACTCGGCGTGCCCACCCCGTCCGCTGCTTTGGAGCTCCCCCCGGTGGAATCGCTGACCTTCGATTCGGATTTCACCGCGTTCCTGCAGCCGGGCGTCGACGACAAGGTCAGGCGCGCGGCGTTGAAGCAGCTCTTCCGCGATCCGCGGTTCAATATCATGGATGGGCTCGATACTTATATCGACGACTACACCAAGGCGGACCCGATCCCGCCTGACATCGTCGCCGACTTGCTGCAGCGCGGCTTCGGCCCGGCGCCCGAAACCACCCAGACCCAGGCCGTCGCGTCGCGCGGCCGCGAGGGTGAGCCTGTAGGCACGCTCCCTCAACCTCCCCTCTCCCCCGCGTGCGGGGGAGAGGGCGAGCAAGCGAAGCGCAGCGCGGGTGAGGGGGACAATGCGCGTCCGCAGGACGGTTCGACAGATACCGTGCCGTCTCAACGTCCCTGCCATCCGACGCAGGAAAGCGAGCCAGCGAATCGCGGCTCGGATGAGGAAGATGCTGCCGCTTCGCGGAAAAGCGCAAGCGATGAATATTGATCGTCACGAACTTCGATGAGCCTGCGCGACAAGCAGCTTCATCTGTGCAACTGCAACGGCACGATGCCGCTCGACGCGGCAGCGCTCGCGCAGATCCTGGAGCTTGCCGGCCCGTTGCCGATCCACACCCAGCTCTGCCAGAAGGAGCTCGCCGCGTTCGCCCAGCGCAGCGAAGGCGATACGCTCGTCGCATGCACGCAGGAGCAGGCACGGTTCGGCGAAGTCGCGGCCGAGGCCGGCAAGACGCAGAGGCTCGCCTTCGTCAATATTCGCGAGGCCGCGGGCTGGTCGGCAGAAGCGCGCGCGGCAACGCCGAAGATCGCGGCGCTGCTCGCCGCGGCGGCGCTGCCCGAGCCCGAGCCGGTGCCGCGCGTGACTTTCCAGTCCGAAGGCCGCTTGCTGATCGTCGGACAGGCCGACGCCGCTTTGTACTGGGCTGAGACGCTGACTAAACAGCTCGACGTTACAGTGCTGATCACCGGCAGGGCGGTGGGCAGCGAGCTGCCGGCCGAGCGCGAATACCCGATCTACTCGGGCAAGCTCGAGCGCCTGTCCGGTTGGCTCGGCGCGTTCGAGGCGGCATGGTCGCAGGAAAATCCGATCGACCTCGACGTCTGCACACGCTGCAACGCCTGCATCAAGGTGTGTCCCGAGGAAGCGATCGACTGGAGCTACCAGATCGACCTCGACCGCTGCCGCGATCATCGCAAGTGCGTCATCGCCTGCGGCGCGATCGGAGCGATCGACTTCGAGCGCAGCGACGTCGCACGCAGCGAATCCTTCGATTTGGTGCTCGATCTCGGCCGGGACGCATTCCTTTCGATGCACCAGCCGCCGCAGGGCTATTGGCGCCCGGGCGCAGACGCAGCCGCACAGGCGGCGGCGGTGGCCGAGATCGCCGGCGCGGTGGGCAGCTTCGAAAAGCCGAAGTACTTCAACTACAAGCCTTCGATCTGCGCGCACTCGCGCTCGGAGCAGCCGGGCTGCAATCTGTGCATCGACGTCTGCTCAACCGCGGCGATCCGCGCGGACGGCGACCACGTCTTCGTCGAGCCGCACCTGTGCATGGGCTGCGGCGCCTGCGCGACAGTGTGCCCGTCGGGCGCGATGACCTACGCCTATCCGTCTGTGCCTGACCTCGGTACTCAGGTCCGGACGCTGCTCGCGACCTATCGCGCTGCGGGCGGGCGCGATGCCTGCCTCTTGTTTCACGATGCGGCGGGCCGCGAGCTGATCCTTCGCCTCGGCCGCCGCGGCAAGGGCTTGCCCTCCCGGGTCATCCCCGTCGAGTTGCAGCACATGGCGTCGGCCGGCATCGACGTCTGGCTGGGTGCATTGGCTTATGGCGCGAGCGACATCGCGGTGCTCGCCACCGGCGCCGAAGCGCCGCAGTACGCGGATGCGATCGCCCGGCAGATGGGGTTTTGCGATGCGATTGCCCAGGCGCTTGGCTACCAGGGAACGCATGCGCATCTCATCCGCGCCGGCGATGTCGCCGCGCTGGAGTCGGCCGTGTGGGCATTGCGGCCGGCTCTCGGGGTACGTGCGCCGGCGACGTTCCATTGGACGGCGGACAAGCGCGCGACCATCGCGCTCGCTGTCGAGCACCTGTTGATACACGCGCCGACGCCGCAATCCGCTATCGCGCTCGCGGCAGGTGCGCCGTTCGGCACGATCGCCGTCAACCGCGACACCTGCACCATGTGTCTCGCCTGCGTCGGGGCCTGTCCGGAGGGAGCCATCCTCGACCATCCCCAGGCTGAACGGCCCGAGCTGCGCTTCATCGAAACCAAGTGCGTGCAATGCGGCATCTGCGCCGCGACCTGCCCCGAGGACGCGATCACGCTCGAGCCGCGGCTCTTGCTGACCGCCGCGGCGCGCGAGCCGCGCGTTCTCAATGAGGCGGCGATCTTCAATTGCATACGTTGCGGCAAGCCGCTGGGAACCGAAAAGATGGTTGGCAACATGCTCGCCAAGCTCGCGGGCCATTCGATGTTCGCCGCGCCGGGCGCGCTCGATCTGCTGAAGATGTGCGCGGACTGCCGCGTGATCGACATGATGCGCAACGAGCTGCCGACCGGGCGAGGGACGGCCACGGCCAAGGAGCCATGACCGAGCCGGCCACTCCGGCGGCCGCTCTGCGTCCCCAGGTCGCTGCCGAGGACGAGGCGCGCGCCAATTTCTACGCGCTGCTCGCCCGCCTGTACGCCGACGCGCCGGATGCGGCGCTGCTTCGCGCGATCGCTGCAGCCGATGAATTGCCGGTTGTCAGTGCTGACGCCCCCGCCAACGACCTCGCGCAATCGTGGCGCATGCTGATCGCCGCCAGCGCGGCCATGGATGCCGAAGCCGCCGCCGCCGAGTATCAGGACCTGTTCATCGGCGTCGGCAAGAGCGAGGTCAGCCTGCACGCTTCGGGCTACGTCAGCAGGGCGGGCGGCAGTGCGCTTGCCGACGTGCGCACGGCGCTGGCGCAGCTCGGCTTGAGCAAACAAGAGGGCTCGAGCCTCTACGAGGACCACCTGGCCGCCGTTTGCGAGACTATGCGGGTCCTGATCGGCGGTGCTCCCGGGGTCGAACCTTGCCCTTTTGCGCAACAGCGCGAATTCTTCGCCGGCTACGTTTCTCCGTGGGTGTCGTCATGTTGCGATGCAATAAAAATTTCTCCTATTGCAAATTACTACCGCCGGGTAGCAGAATTCACGCAATACTTCATGGCAATCGAACGTGACTCGTTTGCCATCGAATGACGAGTTGCCTGGGGGCATCTGGAGCGACTCGATAACGTCACGTTGCAGGTCATTTGCAGAGGCACTTATGCGCTCGAGCAAACGTAACGCAGGCATCACCTCACCCGCCCGTCCCGAAACTGATTCCCGCGCGACCGATGCCAAACGCCGCGGATTCCTGCTGGCGCTCGGAGTTGGGGGCGCAGGAGCCGCGGCGCTCGCCGCGCGCAAGCTTTCCGCTGTGGCGCCGAACGCGACCGCAACACCCGATGTCGCGAAAGCTGCAGGCTACCAGGCGACCGATCACGTGAAGCGTTATTACGAAACGACCAAGACGTAGAAATGTATCGATGACGCTCGGTGCTGCTCCGGGATGGCAAATGGTTAAAAGCTGTCTGGAAAGCATTACGAGCAGTCCCGGACCGCGAGGTCGCAGCAAGCTATGATTGCCAAACGGCAGAGATGCAAAAACCGTTTGGAAAGCGTCATGAGCAGCCCCGATTGCGCGAAGCCCCCGAGCGAGTCCCGAGACAGTACATGGACGTACGGCGAGGGACGAGCGAGGGAGCGACAAAGCAAGCGGGGCGCGCAATAGCTTTACAAACGGTTTTTTAGGAGGAGGACGGATCATGCTGCTTACCAAAGTAGACAGTGGCGCCAACCAAAGCGCCCCGGCAGCTCGTCCACGTTTTCGCCGCCACGCGGGAGCGAAACTCCCGACGATGGATCGGCGGACGTTTTTGAAGCGTTCGGGTCTCGTTGCCGGGGCCGGAGCGTTCGCCAGCCAGCTACCCTACGGCGTGATCGGCAAGGCCGCGGCCAAAGGTGAGGCAGGCCAGGTAGAGGTCAAGCGTACCGTCTGCACGCATTGCTCGGTCGGCTGCTCGATCGACGCGGTTGTGCAAAACGGCGTGTGGATCCGGCAGGAGCCGGTGTTCGACTCCCCGCTGAACCTCGGCGCGCACTGCGCGAAGGGCGCCTCGGTGCGCGAGCACGGCATGCACGAGCACTCGCATCGGTTGAAGTCGCCGATGAAACTCGTCAACGGCAAGTGGCAGAAGATGTCGTGGAACGACGCGATCAAGGAAGTCGGCGACCGCCTCCTCGCGATCCGCAACGACAAGGAAAAGGGCGGTCCCGACGCGGTGTTCTGGATCGGCAGCTCTAAGCACAGCAACGAGCAGTCGTTCCTGCTGCGCAAGTTCGTGTCCTTCTGGGGCACCAACAACTGCGATCATCAGGCGCGCATCTGCCACTCGACGACGGTTGCCGGCGTAGCCAATACCTGGGGCTACGGCGCGATGACCAACTCGTACAATGACATGCAGAACAGCAAGTGCGCAATGTACATCGGCAGCAACGCTGCCGAGGCGCATCCGGTGTCGCTGTTGCACATGCTGCATTCCAAGGAAACCGGCTGCCGGATGATCGTCGTCGACCCGCGCTTCACGCGCACCGCGGCGAAGGCGGACGAATACGTGCGCATCCGTTCGGGCAGCGACATCGCGTTCGTCTTCGGCATGCTCCATCACATCTTCAAGAACGGCTGGGAGGACAAGCAGTACATCCACGACCGCGTCTACGGCATGGACAAGGTCAAGCAAGAAGTGATGACCAAGTGGACGCCGGACAAGGTCGAGGAAGTCTGCGGGGTACCCGAAGCGCGCGTGTATCAGATCGCGGAGCTGATGGCGAAGAACAAGCCCTCCACCGTCGTCTGGTGCATGGGCCAGACGCAGCACACCATAGGCAATGCGATGGTGCGCGCGTCGTGCATTCTGCAGCTCGCGCTGGGCAATATCGGCGTGTCGGGCGGTGGCGCCAACATCTTCCGCGGCCACGACAACGTGCAGGGCGCGACCGACGTCGGCCCCAATCCCGACTCGCTGCCGGGGTACTACGGCGTCGCGACCGGGTCGTGGAAGCACTTTGCCGCGGTCTGGGGCGTCGACTACGACTGGATCAAGAGTCGCTTCGCCTCGCAGGCGATGATGGAAAAGCCCGGCATGACCGTCTCGCGCTGGATCGACGGCGTGCTGGAAAAGAACGAGCTCATCGACCAGGACAACAACCTGCGCGCGGTCGTGTACTGGGGCCATGCGCCCAACAGCCAGACGCGCGGCAAGGAAATGGTCGAGGCGATGAAGAAGCTCGACACGCTCGTCGTCATTGACCCATATCCATCGGCGACCGCGGCGATGGCGGCGATGGTGCGCAAGGACGGCGTCTACCTCCTGCCGGCGTGCACGCAGTTCGAGACCTCCGGCTCGGTGACCGCGTCGAACCGGTCGCTGCAGTGGCGCGAGCGCGTGATCACGCCGCTGTTCGAGTCGCAGACCGATCAGGCGATCATGTACCAGTTCGCCAAGAAGTTCGGCTTCGATAAGGAGTTCGTGAAAACCCTCGAGATCTCGAAGCCAGACGGTGACGCTAAGTTCGACGAGCCCACGCCAGAGTCGATCCTGAAGGAGATCAATCGCAGCGTATGGACGATCGGCTACACCGGGCAGTCGCCGGAGCGCCTGAAGCTGCACATGAAGAACCAGGCAACCTTCGACGTGAAGACGCTGCGCGCGAAGGGCGGACCCTGCGACGGCGATTATTACGGCTTGCCGTGGCCGTGTTATGGCACGCCGCAGATCAAGCATCCCGGCTCGCCCAACCTGTATGACGAGTCGAAGCACGTCATGGACGGCGGCGGCTGCTTCCGCGCCAACTTCGGCATCGAGCGTGACGGCGTCAACCTGCTCGCGGAAGACGGTTCGTATCCCAAGGGATCCGAGCTCACGACGGGTTATCCCGAGTTCGATCACGTGCTGCTGAAGAAGCTCGGCTGGTGGGACGACCTCACCGAGGACGAGAAGAAGAAGGCCGAGGGCAAGAACTGGAAGACCGATCTCTCGGGTGGGATCCAGCGGGTGGCCATGAAGCACGGTGCCCATCCCTTCGGCAACGCCAAGGCGCGCGCGATCGTCTGGAACTTCCCCGACGGCATCCCGCAGCACCGCGAGCCGCTATATTCGCCGCGGCCCGATCTCGTCGCGAAATACCCGACCCACGACGACAAGAAGGCGTTCTGGCGGCTGCCGACCTTGTACAAGTCGGTGCAGCAGAAGAACGTCGAAGACAAGATCGCGGAGAAGTTCCCGCTCATCCTGACGAGTGGACGCCTGGTCGAGTATGAGGGCGGAGGCGAGGAGACGCGGTCGAATCCGTGGCTCGCCGAGCTGCAGCAGGAGAACTTCGTCGAGATCAACCCCAAGGACGCCAACGACCGCGGCGTGAAGGACGGCGAGTACGTGTGGGTGAAGACGCCGACCGGCGCGCAGCTCAGGGTCAAGGCGCAGGTCACCGAGCGTGTCGGTCCGGGAACCACGTTCATCCCGTTCCACTTCTCCGGCTGGTGGATGGGCAAGGACATGCTCGAGTACTACCCCGAGGGCGCGGCCCCGGTCGTGCGCGGCGAGGCGGTCAACACCGCGACGACGTATGGCTACGACTCGGTCACGATGATGCAGGAAACCAAGACGACGCTGTGCCAGGTCGAGAAGCTCAAGGCGTGACGAGGAGGAGGCAGATACCATGGCCAGAATGAAATTCCTGTGCGACGCCGAGCGCTGCATCGAGTGCAACGGCTGCGTCACCGCGTGCAAGCAGGAGCACGAGGTACCCTGGGGCGTGAACCGCCGCCGCGTCGTTACCATCAACGACGGCGTGCCCGGCGAGCGCTCGATATCGGTGGCGTGCATGCACTGCTCCGACGCCCCCTGCATGGCGGTGTGCCCGGTCGATTGCTTCTACCGCACCGAGGAAGGCGTCGTGCTGCACGACAAGGATCTGTGCATCGGCTGCGGCTATTGCTTCTACGCCTGCCCATTCGGCGCGCCGCAGTTTCCACAGACGGGCGCGTTCGGTGTGCGCGGCAAGATGGACAAATGCACGTTCTGCGCCGGCGGTCCGGAAAAGGATGGATCGCCCGAGGAGTTCGCGAAGTACGGCCGCAACCGGCTGTCCGAGGGCAAGCTTCCGGCCTGTGCCGAGATGTGCTCGACCAAGGCGTTGCTCGGCGGCGACGGCGATGTGATCTCCGAAATCTATCGCAACCGTGTCACGCTGCGCGCCGCGCGCGGAACCGTCTCCGGCGGCGGCGTGCCGTGGGGCTGGGACTCGGCCTACGGCCGGCCGCAGCCGGTCGCGGCCGGCGCGCCGCCCGCGCCGGCGCCCGCACCCGCGGCGCCCGGGGGCAAGTCATGACGAGGATCGCTGCACTGATGGTCCTCGGCTCGCTGCTCCTTGGCGTTGCCGCGTGCAGCGAGCGGTCGCAGGTGGTCAACTACAAGCAGGGCAGTTATCAGGGCAAGCCCGACACGCCGCCGTATCAGAACGCGCCGTATAACGGCGACAAGGCGGCCTGGGAACGCGCGGTCGCGACGCGGGCGCAGGGCCAGAACGAGTACAAGCGCACCAACTAACCCAAGACGTCGCGAATGGTTGATTACGGATCGTTGATGCGGCGCTTTTCGATCGTGCGCGTGGCCTCGCTCGTCGTGGCTGCGGTTTGGTTCGCCGCGGCCAGCGTTTCATACGCGCAGACACAGATGCCGACGCCTGCCCCGACGCCGGAAAACTCTTCGCCCGCCGCGGAGGCGCAGCGTCAGACCACGCAACCTCTCAACAACGCGCCGGTATGGCGCGGAGTGCGCTCTGGCGCACCGCAAGTGACGACGGTGCGCGGGCGGGAGACGAATATTCTCATCCAGCCTGAGGGTGAGACATGGCGGGCGCTACGCGTGCCGGTCGTATTCTGGGGCGGGATGCTCGTCGCATTGGCGATCCTCGGCCTCGCCGTGTTCTATCTGATCCGCGGCCCGCTCGACGTTCCGCCGGAGGAAAAGCGAGACGGGCGATTGATCGAGCGCTTTGCGCCCATGGACCGCTACGCGCACTGGCTCATGGCGATCACCTGGGTCACGCTGGCGATCACGGGGTTCATCCTCTCGCTCGGCAAGTCGGTGCTCCTGCCGCTGATCGGTTACACGCTCTTCTCGTGGCTCGCGATACTGTCCAAGAACCTGCACAACTTCGTCGGTCCCATCCTGATCGTCGCCATCCCGTTCCTAGCCTTCCGGTTCGTCCGCGACAACGGCATCGGCGCCGACGACGTCAAGTGGTTCCTGAACCTCAAGGGATATTTCAAGGGTCACGAACATCCCTCGGGGCGGTTCAATGCCGGCGAGAAGTTCGTGTTCTGGATCATCCTGGTCGTCCTCTCGACCCTTCTCGTGGTCAGCGGACTGGTGCTCGTCTTCCCGAACTTCGATCAGACGCGCTACACGATGCAGGCGGCGAATGTCGTGCACATGGTCGCAGCTTACGTTGCCATCGCGTTGGCACTGGTTCACATCTATCTCGGCACGATCGGCATGATCGACGCCTATCGGGCGATGCGCTACGGTTATGTCGACGAGAGCTGGGCGAAGCACCATCACCTGCGCTGGTACGAGGACGTGGTTGCGGGTCGCGCCCCTCAGAAAATCGTGGATCCGAGCGCCGTGCCGCCGGAAGTTTTGGAAACACGCACCCGGCCGGCGCGCATTCGGCCGGCATGAGCTGGAAACCGCAGAGGAGGAAAGAGGCAATGACAACGTTGCGCGCACTTATCGCTGCCGCGCTCGTCGTCGGCATGTTCGGTTGGGCCGTAGCGAAACTCCCGCCTCCGCCGCCGATGGACGATGCGGCGAAAGCCGCTGCGGAAGAGAAGAAGGCGAAAGACGCTGCCGCCGCGGAAGCCGTCAAAGCCGCCCAGGCGCGCGCCGAAGATCGAGTCGTCGCCCGTTACATTGCGGAGCAGAAAGCGAAAGGCAAGATTGTGACGCCGCAGATGGGGCCGACGTCGCAAACCGCGCCAACTAAAAAGTAGCGCGGCTATTCTAGCCTGCAGCGTCCAGCCGGCTAGAGCTGATTCTCGATCGGCAAGAGCGTCAGCATCTGCACCTTGAGTCGGCGCCACGGGTCGACGCGGGGCTCGGTATCGTAAGTGACCGCGGCGCCATTCTCCTCGGTGCGCCATATCAGCGTGGGCTTGCCCATGGCCCCTTGTGGGCCGAGAGCCAGGACATAGCTGTTCGCCGGTTGTGCGGCGGCTTCGAATCGCTCCGCGATTTCCTTCGCTAGCTCTGGGCTGTCGAGCAGGACACCCAGCTCGGTATTGAGATTGCGCGAGCGCTCGTCGAAATTCATCGAGCCGATGAAAACCTGCCGGCGATCGAACACGAATACCTTGGCGTGCAGCGCAAACGGGATCGAGCTGCTCGACTTCAGCGACCCCCCGCCCGGCACATTCGGCTCACCCAGTTGTGGTCGCACTTCATAGAGATCGATGCCGGCTTCGAGCATCGGCACGCGATAGCGACCATACGCGGCAAAGGTGATCGGGGCGTCGGTCGATTGCAGCGAATTGGTGAGCACGCGCACGCGAACGTTGCGCGAGCGCAGACCGGTCAACAAGCGCATGCCGTCGCCGCCCGGGACCAGATACGGTGACGCGATCAGCAGTTCCGAGCGGACGTCTGTCACGGCACGCTCGATGCGCTCTCGCACGAGCTTGCCCGCCTGCTCGCTGGATTCGGCCTTGGCCTTCTCGGGGCTGTCGTAGATGGCCTCGGCGCGCGCCCAGATCAGCGGTCTCTTGCCGGAGAGGATATTTGCGACCGGTCCGCCGTCGCTCAAGGGGCGTGTGTAGGTGCCGCCGTCCATCTTCGTATGGTGGTTGCGCAAGGATTCGCGGTAGGCGTCCAGCCGCTCCTTCGTCGGCTTGAACACCACCAGGTTCTGCAGCGGAATCGCGAGCTTGTTGTTCCAGAACGCATCGAAGCTGCCGGACAGCTGCCTGACCATCGGCCCGGCGATGAGCAGGTCGTAGTCACCGAATTCCATCGTCTGGCTGGCGGCAAAATAGGCATCGCCGATATTGCGGCCACCGGTGAGCGCGAGCTCGTTGTCGACGACGAGCAGCTTGTTGTGCATCCGGTACGTGAGCCGCTTCTCGTTCAGCGCAAACTCGGCCGCGCGCATGAATTCGAGCGGGCCCCGGTAGCTGAACGGATTGAAGACGCGCAGCTCGATGTTCGGATGCGCGGTGAGCGCGCCGATTTCCGCGTCGCGCCCGACGGCATTGCTGTCGTCGAGCAGGATGCGCACCCGGATGCCGCGGTCGGCCGCATCCAGCAGGCTCTGGATGAAGAGCCGGCCGGTCTCGTCGCTCTGGATGGCGAAGTACTGGACGTCGAGTGTTTTTTCCGCGATTGCCGCCATTTCGATGCGGGCGCGGAAGCAGGCGACGCCGCTCGAAATCAGGCGGAACCCGGATATGCCGGCGTGTTCGCGGACGCGCGGTTCGATTTGCTTTCCGAGCTTGGTCTGCTCCGGATTCGCCAGCGCTACCGATTCGGGCCGGGCCGCATACGCGCCGAGAGGTAGCGTCGAGTCGGTAGGCAGCACCGAGCAAGCGGCAAGCGCGATCGCCAGCGCCGCGTAAATGCATACGCAGAAACGCGAGACCGAGTTCGACGCGGCGCTTCTCTGACTTCGGCAGCTCGGCTTCACCATGGTCTGGTCAACGGGCAAATCGATCGCGGGATGCCAACATCGCAGCGGTTCATCGCTTCGGGAGACGCGAGTTTGCTGCATGGCGCGTGCGTCGGCGAGGTTTCGGACCTGGCTGGCGCTCCGGCGGAAGCGGTCGGAGCAACGCGCAGCAGGTGGCGCTTGCCGCATCGCGCGGTTGGTCTTCCTGATACCCTCGCGTGTTAGGCACGCCGGCTGTTGGTGGCGGCCCAGCGCCTGTTTGTTTGTTCATTCCTTCGTTCTGCAGCGCCCGCGGGTGCTTCATGTCCTCGAGCATCTCTTCCATGTTCGGGCTGATTGTTGCCGGACTGCTGCCTTTCGTGAGCTGCACGTCGGTCTCCTTTCGATCCGCATGTAACTTTTGCAACAGGCGCAACGCTTCTGCGGCACCTCCGGCCTGCACCACGGACCTTGCACAAAGCATGCCCGGCCGTTGCGCGGGCGGTGCCACGGTCGTTACGGCACACCTGGCGCCTCACAACCATGCGCACCGAGGCTTCGACCGGAAAAAGTCGGCACGATTTACCGCATGCCTCGGGGAGAGCGGGACAAATTACCGCCAAGCGCGGGAAACGCTCGCCGTTGCCGAACGTAACCCCTTATGGCACAAAGAAAAACATATCATTGGCACGGGCGTTGCGGCATACCATAAAGAGCAAAGCACTGCTTAGGAGGCTCGAATGCCCAACATCGTCGCCGGCCGATTCGAACAGCAAACAGATGCGGACGCGGCCATAGCGGAGCTCATGCGTCAAGGCTTCGCTCGCGATCGAGTAAGCTCATTCTTCGTCAATCCCCCTGGGGAGCATGCCAAATCTGTGCTCGGTGGCGATCGCGAGGCATCGCCCGGCGCGGAGACAGCGGGCACCGGCGCGGTGGCGGGGGCCGCGATCGGCGGCGCAGTCGGCATCGGCCTCGGCCTTGCCGCGACGCCGGTCGTGGGGACGGTCGCGGTGCCGACGGCAGGGGGTATAGGAGCCTACATGGGCGCTCTCGCCGGCGCGCTCGGCAAGATGGAAGATTCTCCCGCCGAAACGCGCCCCTACGCAGAGACGCCGCCGGAAGTTCGCCACGGCGGCATCGTAGTGGCGGCGTTCGCGCCCGAGCCGGAACAGCGTGCCACCGCGCTCGAGGTGCTACAGGCATCCGGGGCGCAGGATATCGAGACCGCCGAGGGCCATTGGCACGATGGACAATGGACCGACTTCGATCCGGTCGCGCCACCCGGTGCCGAAGCCGGAGGCCCGCTGGCCGGGGAGGCGCGGCCTCAACGCATTCGCAAGTAGGTCGGGCGCGGCACGCTTCAGCTGCCCGCGGTCCGGAAGAGAACGTCGGACAACGCGAGCCCGCACAGCAGCGCGAGCCACACGATGCCCGCCGCTGCGGCGATGCGCACGATCGGCCTGCTCTTCCCGATGCGCATGAAGAAGTAGAGCACCAGCGCAGCCTTGGCGATGCCAATCGCGAGATTGCTCACAAGGTTGAACACGCCCAGCGGCAACAACGAACTGCCCGCGGACAACGCAAGCAGCGCCATCAGCGCAAGCCAGACCAAGACGTGAGATCGCAGCGCGAGCGCTTTCATGAGCGGGCGATGAGGTAGAGGCACGGGTAGATGAAAATCCACACGATGTCCACGAAGTGCCAATAGAGTCCCGCCATCTCGACCGACTGCGGTGACTGCGCCGCGAACCCCCTGAACCCTACGCGCGCGGCGATGACGCCGATGACGGCGATGCCGATGGCCAGATGCACGGCGTGAATGCCGGTCATCACGAAATAGAGCCAGAAGAAGAGCTCTGCTGCGTCGCGCTGTGCCGCGTCGAAGTGGAAGCCCGCTCCGGGCACGAGATGCTGGAGATACTCCGCGCGGTACTCGAAGCCCTTGATCACGAGGAATGCGACGCCAAGCGTCAGCGTGGCGCCGAGCAGCAACACCGCCCAGCGGCGCCGCCTGATCGCCGCCGCGCGCACCGCCAGCGCCATCGCGAGGCTGCTGGTCAGCAGCACGGCGGTGTTGCTCGTTCCGAGCGCGAAGTCCGTATGGCGGCCGGCCGCCGCGAAGGCTTCCGGGAAGCGCAAGCGCGCCATGAGATAGCCGAAGAAGAGCACGCCGAAGAAGAGCGTTTCGGTGGTAAGAAACACCCACATCCCGAGATCGCAAGCCTCGCGCTCCTGATCCCGGTCGCTGAAGGCGCCGGAGGCCCTCGCTGCTTCCGCACGAGCGGCGCTGCTCATGTGCTTGCCGCCCGGCGTGCGCCGCCGGATACGCCGTGCGGCGGATACGCGTACGGCTCCTGAGTCACGATCGGCGGCTCTCCGAAGTTCTCGACCGATGGCGGAGACGGGACCGTCCACTCCAGCCCGGTCGCTCCCCACGGATTAGCGCTTGCTTTTTCGCCCCGGGCGAGCGACCACGTCAGATACACGAGCGGCAGCAGGTAGCCGATCGCGAGGATCACCGCGCCCGCCGACGAGAGCACGTGCAGCGTCTGGAACTCGGGCGCGTATTCGTGATAGCGGCGCGGCATCCCTTCGATGCCCAGCAGATACTGCGGAAAAAAGGTGAAGTTGAAGCCGAGAAACAGCAGCACCGCCGCGAATTGCGCCCATTTCGGCGGATACATGCGGCCCGTGATCTTGGGCCACCAGAAGTGAATGCCGCCGAGGTAGGCCGAAACCGAGCCGCCAACCATGATGTAGTGGAAATGTGCGACGACAAAGTACGTATCGGTCAGGTGCACGTCGAGGGCGAGCGCGGCGAGAAAGAGGCCGGACAATCCGCCGACCATGAACAAACCGACGAAGCCGAGTGCGTAGAGCATCGGCGCCTCGAAGGAAATCGTTCCTTTGTACAGCGTCGCGGTCCAGTTGAAGACCTTGATCGCCGAGGGGATCGCGACGACGAAGCTCAGGAGCGAAAAGATCATTCCCGCATAGACCGACTGGCCGGAGACGAACATGTGATGCCCCCACACTAGGAAGCCGACGACCGCGATGGCGATGATCGCGTACGCCATCGAGCGGTATCCGAATACGCGATTGCGCGAGAAGCAGGCAATGATCTCGCTCACGATGCCCATCGCCGGCAGAATCATGATGTAGACCGCGGGATGCGAGTAGAACCAGAACAGATGCTGGAACAGAAGCGGGTCGCCGCCCAGCGCCGGGTCGAAGATGCCGACGTGAAAGAGCCGCTCGACGCCGAGCAGCGTGAGCGTCATCGCGAGCACCGGGGTGGCGAGGACCAGGATCACGCTGGTCGCGTACTGCGCCCAGATGAACAGCGGCAGGCGGAACCACGTCAGTCCCGGTGCGCGCAGCTTGTGGATGGTGACGATGAAATTGAGTCCGGTGAGTATCGACGAAAAGCCGGCGATGAACACGCCCGTGACCACCGCGATCACGTGCGTGTTCGAGTACAGGGTCGAAAAAGGCGTATAGAAGGTCCAGCCGGTGTCGACGCCGCCCAGCAGGAGCGCGGCCAGCGTGAACAGCCCGCCGGCGACATAGAGATACCAGCTCGCCAGGTTCAGGCGCGGAAACGCGAGGTCGCGCGCGCCGATCATGAGTGGCACGAGGAAGTTGCCCAGCGTCGCGGGGATCGATGGGATAAGGAAGAACCACACCATGATGACGCCGTGCATGGTGAAGAGCTTGTTGTAGCTCTCCGCCGAGACGACATCGCCTGCCGGAGTCGCGAGCTCGATGCGCAGCAATGTCGCGGCGGCGCCGCCGATGAAGAAGAAGGCGGTGATGGAGATCGCGTAGAGAAGCGCGATGCGTTTGTGATCGTGGGTCGACAGCCACGACCAGAGCGTCATGCCTGCGCTTAAGTAACCTGCGGGCGCGGTGGAGGCGGAGGCGGCGGAG
This sequence comes from Casimicrobiaceae bacterium, assembly GCA_036395475.1. Taxonomy (GTDB): domain Bacteria; phylum Pseudomonadota; class Gammaproteobacteria; order Burkholderiales; family Casimicrobiaceae; genus PALSA-1003. Next base: position 17,061 of record DASWDF010000076.1, on the reverse strand, counting down.
GCGGTCATCGTGGCGCCGGATCCCTGCCGCCAAGGCTTTTGAGGTAGGCGATCAGGTCGAGTAGATCGCCTTCCGCAATCTGGCCGGAAAACGACGGCATGACCGGTGCGTAGCCTGCGACGACTTCCTTGGCGGGCAGCAGAACGGCATCGCGCAGGTAGCGCTCATCCGCGGTCACGGTCCTGCCGTCGGCGAGAGCAACGGGCCGGCCGTAGAGCCCTTCGAGCGGAGGCGCGCGCACCGCGGAGCCCGGGCCGTGGCAGCCGCCGCAACCGAACGCTCCGAAGAGTGCTTCGCCGCGCGCGGCCATCGTCGGCTCCGCGTCGTTAGCGGCGAGCCAGCGCTGGAATTGCGCCGGATCGAGTACCACGACCCTCCCGATCATGCGCGAGTGATCGGTGCCGCAATACTCGGCGCAGAACAGATGATATTCGCCGGCATGCGTCGCGGTAAACCACAGGACGGTATAGCGCCCCGGAAGAACGTCCTGCTTGAGGCGAAAAGCCGGAACGTAGAAGCTGTGGATCGCGTCTTGCGAGGTCATCACGAGCTTTACCGGAATGCCGACCGGGACGTGCAGCTCGTCGATTTCGCGTTGCCCGGTTGCGTGCTGCAGCTTCCACATCCACTGCTTCGCAACGACCGCGATCTCCAACGCGCCGTCAGGCGGCGCCGCGTGATCGAAATAAAGCGCGGCAGCCCAGGCGAAGGCAGCGCTGAAGACCAGCATCGGGATACCGACCCAGGCGATCTCGAGGCGCCGCTGGGTGTGCAGCCGGATCGCCTCCGGCGCGCGCCTGCGATCGGCGCGGCTTCCGCGCCGGTACTTGAGCGCGAACACGACCAGCAATGCGACGACCGTCAGTGCGACGACGCCCGTCACCAGCGCCACGGCGGCGAAGAGCGTGTCGACGCTTTCGCCGAGCGTCGATGCCGCCTCGGGAAGAAACGGCAGCTTCACGGCGCCACCGGCGGGCGCGTTTTCCGCTCACGGCGGCGAAGCGCGACGATGAGCAAGGCGAGCGCGGCTACGGTCGCCAGACCCACTGCGCGCGCGACCGACTCGATGGTCGCCGAATATTTCCCGGTCGCCGGATCGTAGTGCAGACAGAGGAGGAGCAGCGCGCGGACCGGCGAAGCGATGCGATCCTCTCCCGCTTCGAGCAGGCTCTGCCGCAATTCGGCAGGTGGATACGCGACGCCGAAGAAATAGCGCGCGATCCTGCCGCGCGGCGTGACGATCACGATGCCTGCCGGATGCACGAACTGGCGCTGCTCGGCGTCGTAGGTGTAGCGAAAGCCGACGCTTCGTGCCAGATCCGCGGCCGCGCCGGCCGGTCCGGTGAGAAACTGCCAGCCGCGCAAGCCATCGCTCTGCGCGCCTCCGGTCGACGCCACGGAGCGCGCGCGCACCCCCGCAGCGGCGTTTTCGGCCGGATCGATGCTGACCGCGATGACGTCGTACTGCGAGCCCGGCTCGAGATCGATGGCGCGCAAGCTCTGCACGAGCGATTGGCGAACCGCGCTGCAAAGGTTGGGGCACTCGTAATAGCCCAGAACGAGCACGGTTGGGCGCGCCGCCAGATATTGCGACAGCGGCCCGCTGGCGCCGCTTTCATCGGTGAAGCGCGAATCGAGCGGCAGCACTGCGCCCAAGTGCTGATCGAAGCCGACCTCGGCAAGCCGCGGCTGCGCCGGCGGCTCGTTACCTGCGCTCGCGAACGACAGCGCGAAACCGAGCGCAACGAAGGGTAGGAGAATTGCGTTCACTGGGCGCCTCCCGGCACGCCGTTGCGCTCGGCGGTGAGCCGCATCGCCTGCTCGATGGGAATCTGCACGACGCCGCGCGGCCGGTCGACCCAGCGATACGCGTGAAGCAGACTTTCCTGCGACGCGCGGTAGGCTTCGAGCTCGGACTTCGGATCGGGCTGCAGCGTCGGGCCCTCGACCTTGGGCGGCTGAAGCAATCGCGGCACAGGGGGTTCGCGACCGTAGCCGTGGGCGAAGCCGCGGTCGAGCCAGGCGATCGCGAAGGCGCAGCCGGCGACGATCGCGGCGACGATCAGCGCGGCGGCGACGATGCGCTTGGCATCGATCACGTCCGGCTCGTAGGTTCTGACTTCGGCCGGCGTGGCGGTTTTTTCAACCATGATCGGCAAGCCGAGGTGCGGCCGGTGCAGGAATGACCGGCGGCTCGGCATAGAGGAACAAGAATCGGGCGAGCCACAGGCCGCCGACGGCGAGGAGTGCAACCGCGTCCATCCAATGCACTGGAACGTCATCGCCGCGAAACGGCGGTTCGATCAACCACAGCAACTCCGCCCAGTGGGCGATCAACACCACGGCGCACAGCCAGGCAAGGCGCCTCGGCTCGCGTTTGAAGGAGCGAAACAGCATCGCGAAGACCGGCAGTGCAAACTGGAAGACCAGTACCGCGATGGCCAGCCATCGCCACGCGGGTTGCGAGCGCACCGCGTACCAGCCGATCTCGGCGGGAAGATCGGCGGCCCAGATGATGAGAAACTGCGTGAACGCAAGATACGCCCAGAGCATGACGAAGGTCAGCAGTATGTTGCCCAGGTCCTGCGCCGTGCGCGCGCCTTCCGCCGCGCTTCCGCGAAGGCTTCCTCCGAGCACGGAACAGGCCACCGCGAATGCGAACGCCGACAGCGCCTGTCCGACCATGATCAGCAATCCGAAGGTTGTCGAATACCATTCGGCGCTGAGCGACATGATCCAGTCGACCGCGGCGAGCGTCATCGTCAACGCGTACACAAGCAGGCCGACAATCGAGAGTGCGCGGAGCCGCGCGTGGGGCGCGGCCGCGGCGTTGGTTTCGCCTCTGCGCCAGAAACGCCGCAGCGCAACGCCGAGCGCGATCCAGAGCGCGAAGTACGCGAGCGCGCGGAGCTCGAATGCCATCGGGTTGAGATACCAACGCTTGGCGGTGATAACAGCCTCGGTCGCGCCGGGTCGCGCCCATGGGAAAAGCTCGGCGAGACCCAAAGCAAGCGGCAGCCCGAGCGCCGCGACGACGGGCAGGGTCCCGATCGCTGCTTCCAGCGGCCGGCGGACGGCGAAGCCCCAGGCACCGCCGGTCAGCTCGTGGATCATCACATTTACGAGCGCCCCGAGCGCGATGCCGAGAATAAAGAGCCAGCCAAGGAGCCACGACTGGAAAAATCGCGCCATGTCCAGTCGCCACGCGAGCACCGCTACGAGGGCGGCGACGCCGCCGACCATGAGCGCAGCGCGGCGGAGGCGCGGGTCGGCAAGATCGGGGATCATCGAGGACTTTGCTCCAGCGCTAGCCTGGCATCGGCCGGAAGATCGGCGAGCCTCGCATTCCGGCTCAATTGCAGCGCGCGAATGTACGCGACGATCGCGCGCCGGTCATCGGGCGGGACGCTCGCGCCGAAAGAATACATCGCGCCGTAGCCGCGGGTGATGACCGCATAGAGATGCTCGTCGCTGGCATTGCGAAGCCGGTCGATGTGGAAGGACGCAGAAGGCGGGAAGCCGCGTCGCGCGATCATGCCATCGCCATCGCCCGCATCGCCGTGGCAAGGCGCGCAGAAAATCCCGAAGCGTTGCTGCCCGCGTTCGAGCAAAGCAAATGTCCATGTCGAGCGCTGCGCCTTGTCGTCACGCGACGGCTGCTCGGGCTCGATCGCGACGAAACCGAGACGGCCGCTGGAGCTATCCGCCAAGCTGCCTTCGCTATGCGCGACGGTTCCGCCGACCGGTACGCGCGACGACCGGCCGTCGGCCCACAGCGGGCTCGGCGCAAGCGGTTTGTACCTCGATTGGTCGTACATGTTCTCGAAGGTTTTCTCGCAACCGCCGAGAGCGAACGCCAGCGTCAGCAGGCGCGCGATTCGCAGCCATTGCGGCAGCAACAAGCTGAGGCTGGCGAACCCAGCGCGCCGCGGAGAATGCAGAATGGACATCGGCATCGCGATCACCCCTCGACGCGCATCACGCGCACCGGTTGCAACTCGCGCAGCAAACGCTCGGTCGCCGCCGCATCGAAGCGGGGGTCGGACGAGCGGATGCACAGAAAGAAACGGCTCTTCGACGCGAGATCGAAGTCCGGCGCGTTGAACACCGGATGGTGCAGGCGGGGCAGGCCGTTCAACAGAATAAAGCCGAAGAATGCCGCGAGCGCCGCGCCAAGAATGGCGAGCTCGAAGGTCGGCACGATGAACGCGGGCCAGCTATGCAGCCCTCGCCCGCCGGCATTGATTGGATAGTCGATGACGGCGCTGTACCACTGCATGAAATACGCGCCTGCCCCGCCGAGGATCCCGCCGATCAGCGTCAGCAGCGGTACGCGATTGCGCGCGAAGCCAAGCGCCTCGGCAAGCCCTTCGACCGGGAACGGGGTGTACGCCTCGATGTCCCGATACCGCGCTTCGCGGCAGCGTGCGACGGCCGTCAGCAGCGCCTGCGGTGAAGCGAATTCCGCCATGATCCCGTAGGTGTCCGCGTCTCTACGCATACGCATCGGCTTTCTTGCGCGCGAGCTTCCGCATCTCGGCGATGGAGATGGCGGGCAGCACGCGCAGGAACACCAGAAACAGCAGCGCGAAGCAGCCGAGCGATCCGGCGAGCGTCGCCAAGTCCCAGAACGTCGGGTAGAACATGCCCCAGGCCGAAGGCAGATAGTCGCGATGCAGGCTCGTCACGATGATCATGAAGCGTTCCAGCCACATGCCGACATTGACCACGATCGCAATAACGAACAGCGATGCCGGGCTCGCGCGAACCTGTGCGAACCACAGCGCTTGCGGCACGACGGTGTTGCACAGCACGACCGACCAGTAAACGGGCGCATAGGGACCGTGCAGACGATTCTCGATCATGGCGATCCCGAAGCGGTCGCCGCTGTAGAACGCCATGAACGCCTCGACGAGATAGCTGTAGGTGACGACCAGGCTGCACACCAGCATCAGCTTTCCGATATTGTCCAGGTGGCGCTCGGTGATGAAGCTCTTGAGTCCGAATACCGCGCGCAAGGGGACGCACAGCGTCAGCGCCATCGCAAATCCGGAAAACAGCGCGCCGGCGACGAAGTACGGCGGGAAGATCGTCGAGTGCCAGCCGGGCGTGTTGCCTACCGAGAAATCCAGCGAGACGACGCTGCTTACCGCGATGACGAGCGGCGTCGCCAGGCCCGCCAGCAGCAGATACGCGGTATCGAAGCGGTGCCAGTGCCGCGCCTCGCCGCGCCAGCCCAGCGCGAGCAGACCGTACGCGATCTGCTGCCAGCGCTTGCGGGCGCTGTCGCGCAAGGTCGCGAGATCGGGCACCAGTCCCATGTACCAGAACAGGATCGAGACGATGATGTAGGTGCCGATGGCGAAGATGTCCCACACGAGCGGGCTGCGCCATTGCGGCCACAGGTTCATGATGCTCGGATACGGGATGAGCCAGTAGAAGAACCACGGCCGCCCGAGATGCAGGATCGGCATCAGCGCCGCCATCGCGAGCGCAAAGATCGTCATCGCTTCGGCGAAGCGGTTGATTGATGTGCGCCAGCTCTGGCGCAGCAACAGCAGAAACGCCGAGATGAACGTGCCGGCGTGCCCGATGCCGATCCACCACACGAAGTTGGTGATGTCGAAGGCCCACGCGACCGGCTGATTGTTGCCCCAGATGCCGACGCCCCGGGCGAAGAGATAGCTGACCGCGACCAGGAACAGCAACGTGAACGCTCCGGCGATCGCCATGCCGGCGATCCAGCCCGGATGCGCCGGCCGGGTGAGGACGATGTCGGCGATCTTGTCGGTGATCGCCGCATCGGTGTAATGGCCGCGCAGGACCGGGGTCGCTGCCAGCGCGCTTTCGCTGATCATTCGAATACTCCGCGCGGCATGCCAGCCCGTACCGGTCGCTGGCGGTAACGGGCAGGCATCATGTCGCCTCGAGCCCTGGAATTTCGTTGCTGATCCTGGGGAGATACGTGGTGCGCGGCCGCGTGTTGAGCTCGGCCAGCAAGGCGTAGTCGAATGGCGACGCCTTGCGCTTGCTCACTTCGCTGGCCGGATCGTTCAGGTCTCCGAATACGATCGCCCGCGTCGGACAAACCGCCTGGCATGCGGTGACGACCTCACCGTCGGCGATGCGCCGATTCTCCCGGTCGGCGAGAATGCGCGCGGTCGCGATGCGCTGCACGCAGTAGGTGCACTTTTCCATGACCCCGCGCATGCGCACGGTCACTTCCGGATTGCGTTGCGCAGCGAGGCCGGGCTCGTCGCGCGCATAGTGCAAGAAGTTGAAGCGGCGCACCTTGTAGGGGCAGTTGTTCGAGCAGAAACGCGTCCCGATGCAGCGGTTGTAGACCTGGACGTTCAAGCCCTCGGCGTCGTGGACGGACGCCTCGACCGGACACACCTCCTCGCACGGCGCGTGCTCGCATTGCATGCACGGGACCGGCTGGAACACCGTGCGCGGCTTATCGCGGCCGCCCGCGTAATAGCGATCGACCCGAATCCAGTGCATCGCGCGGCCGCGCCGGACCTCCTTCTTGCCGACGACTGGAATGTTGTTCTCCGCCTGACAGGCGATGGTGCAGGCGGCGCAGCCGATGCAGCTCGAGAGATCGACGCTCATGCCCCATTTGTAATCGTCGTAGGTAAACGCGGGATAAAGCGATTGCCTGGGATCGCTCTCGTGCCCCGGGGCGCAGGTGGATTCCTCGCAGCGTGCGACCTGATCGCGGGTGACCAGGCGCACGAGGTCGCGTCCTTCCATGCGGTGGTGCTGTTGCGTCGTGGCGAGCGCGGAGCGCGTCCCCGTTCTCGTCACGGATACGCCATCGGACATCCAGAAATGCGTCGACGTGCGCAACGGATACGCATCGACGCCGATGCCGTTCCCGACAGTGCCGGCGCGCGAGCGCCCGTTGCCGAGGTAGACCGTCAGCGATCGATCGGCGTGGCCGGGCACGATCCACGCGGGAAGCTTGATGCTCCGGCTGGCGACGGAGACCTCGATGACCTCTTCGTTCGCGATCTGCAGGCGCTCCGCGAGCGCGGGCGAAAGCAGCGCCGCGTTGTCCCAGGTCAGCGTCGTCAGCGGCTTGGGAAGCTCCTGCAGCCAGGCGTTGTTCGCGTGCCGGCCGTCACCCAGCGTCGGATCGGCGGCAAAGACGAGCTCGATGCCGGCGGCAGGCGTCGATGCCGGCACGGGGAAAGCGTGCCTTACCGTTGGAGTACGCAGCGATGGCGCTTCTGCTTCCATGACGCCGCGCCGCAAGGCATCGTGCCAAACGGCTTCGAAGTCGCTTCGGTTGCGACTGCGTTGCCAGAATTCGCGCACGACATCGTGCGCCGGCCGGGCAATGCCGCCCGCAATCGCGGCGAGGACTCCGTGCGCAGACCGGCCGTCGTAGAGCGGAGCGATGCAGGGCTGCTGGATCGTCACCGTGCCGTCGAAGGCGCGAACGTCGCCCCAGGTTTCCAGGACATGTGCCGCGGGGATATGCCAACTGCAGCGGAACGACGTCTCGTCGTCGTACAGGCTCAAGTGCGCCTTCCACGCGACGCGCGCGAGCGTATCGCCGAAGGCGAGATCGGCGGGTGCGTTGTAGACGGGGTTGCCGCCGAGGATAAGGAGCGAGTCGATTTTGCCGGCGGCCATCGCCGATGCGAGAGCCTGCAGCGACGCGAGCTCGCCGCTTGTGTCGAACGCGACCGGTGCGGCGAGCTCGACCGTCTTGCCGAGGTTCCCCAGCGCCTGGTTGATCGCGTGGACGCGCGCATGCACCCACGGGGGCTGGCGGTCGCCGGCGACGACGATCGACGCGCCGCGATGCTGCAGGAGATCGGCGGCGACGGCGTCGAGCCACGGATCGGCGACCGCAGGCGCCCCTTCCGCATCGAGCACGCCGCCGATGCGGCCGGCGAGCGCGTCGACGAGCCCGGCGATGTCGCTCGTGCGGTTGACGCGCTTGTGGTCGGCGATCGCACCGGTCACGCTGGGCGTCCCTTCCGCGACATAGAGCCGGCTCATGCGCGAAGCACGACCCATCCTGCGCGCATCGGCGAAGTCGCGCGCATAACGGACGCAGCCGGGCATCGATCCGGCGAAATCGGCATCGAAGGCGACGACGATGCGCGCGGCGGCGAAGCGATAACGCGGCTCCAGCGGCTCGCCGAACGCGAGCCGGCTGCCGTCATAAACATTATCGCGGTTGAGCGGCTGATAGTGGTGCCACCGCGCGCGCGGGTATTTGGCGAGCACGGCGCGCAGTTGCGCGTGCAGCGCGGGTGAGGTTACCGTTTCGGTGAGAATGCCCAAGCCCTCGCCGCCGGGTAAGCCGCGCAGCCTCGACTGCAAGTCGACGAGGAAGCCTTCCCAGGTCGCGATCGACCGGTCGTGCAGGACCGTCTTCGACCGGTCCGGATCCCATAGCTCGAGCACGGCGGCCTGCGCAAAGATGTCCGTTGCGCCAAGGCTCGCCGAGTGCAGAGGATTGCCTTCGATCTTGGTGGGACGCCCCATGTTGGTCTCGACCAGAACGCCCGCGCCGTATCCGTCGCGGGCGATCGCCGATGCGTAGAACACGGGCTTGCCGTAGGTCGTCTGGGCAGGCCCCTGCCGATAGGGAACGATCTTCTCCAGTGGGGTTCTGGAGCAGGCCGATGTTCCCGCCAAGGCGAGCGACGCGCCCATGAGCTTCATGAACTCGCGCCGCTGCCACAGGACCGGCTCGCTCGCGGACTGGACGTCTTCGGTCGTGCGACCTTCGAGCTCGTCGAGGCCTCGCCAGAAGCGCGCGCGCGCCGCGTTGCCTTTCGCTGCGGATGTCGCGGAATTCGGCGGCAATGAACCGGAATCCGTATTCATGCGGCTAGCGATGGCACGTCGAGCACATGGTGAGATGGCGCTCGGTGCGAATGTGATAGGAGCGCTTGAGCGCATTGCCGCGCGCGATCTGATCGACCGGCGGCTCCCAGCGCGTGTCGAAGATGCGATCGGCGGGCCGCAGATATTTCTCCGGCGCGCGATGACAGTCGAGGCACCATTGCATGTCGAGCGACGCGACGCGCCAGGTCAGGGGCATGATGTCGACCGGGCCGTGGCAGGTCGAGCAGCCCACGCCCTTGTTGACGTGGATGCTGTGATCGAAGTAGACGAAATCGGGCAGGTCGTGCACGCGCGACCAGGAAAGCGCGGCGCCCGTGCGATAAGCGTCGACGAGCGGCTTGAACACCGGCGCATCGCTGAAAAGCTGCGAGTGGCAGCTCATGCACGTCGCCAGCGGAGGAATGCCCGCAAACGCGGATGTCTCGACCGAAATGTGGCAGTAGCGACAGTCGATCCCGTCGTCGCCGACGTGATGCTTGTGGCTGAACGGCACGGGCTGCTCGATCGCGGCAAACGCGGGGGCATCCGTTCGGGCGTTGACGCGGTAGACGACGACCGCCGCGACGAGCGCGGCGAGGACGCCGAGCCAGAGCAGCTTGAAGCCGAGAACCGCCGCCGGAGAGAAGACCTGTGCCATGCGGTCGCCTGTGTTCGACCATCGACCGGTGGGCCAATCGCGTGCACGGCGCCGACGCATGATCCATGCCATGCCGCGACACGGGATCAACCGCTTGATTCCCGGTGCTAGGCATTCTGTGGCGCCTGCGTTTTCATCGCAAGCGATATCGACTCGCGTCGGCCCCTCTCGAGCATGTAGGAATTACAAGAAGAATCGGACTGACAAGAAGTATCAGACGCGCCGATGCTACAATTGACGGCTTCGGAGAGACCGTCAAAGGCTCGTAAGCCTGACTCGAGATCAGGCCGGGGTCTTCCTCTCCAGCCGCATGCATTTCCTTCGCCTCGTAGCTCCGTTCGTCGTCGCGCTGGTTGCGGCGTCCCTGTCGTTTGCCGCCGACTTCGTCGCGCCCGACAGCAACCTGAAGGCGGAAGGCATTCCGCCGATACCGGCCGCTCTGGCAGCGAAGGTTGCGCCGTATACGGAATTCAAGCCGGCCACCATCGTGAGCTGGCATCCCGAAAGGCGCGAATTGATCGTGGCGCGCCGTGCCGGCAACGTCACGCAATTGCATCGGGTGGCCGCGCCCGGGAGCGAACCCGAACAATTGACGGCCTTCTCCGAGCCGGTGCGCTTTGGTGCCTATCTCGCGAAGAAACCCGGCGTGCTCGTCTTCGCCCGCGACACGGGCGGCAACGAGCAACGGCAACTCTATCGGCTCGATGCCGCGACCGCGACACCCGAGCTCCTGACCGACCCGCGTCGCAAGCACGACGCGGCGAGTTTTACGCATGCGCGTGATTATTTGCTGGTCGCGTCGACCGATGTCGATGCGACGGGCAAACGCGACAATCTGATGACGGACCTGACGCTGCTCGATCCGCTGGAGCCGACAAAATCGCGCGACGTGGCGAGACTGCCGGGAACAGGCTGGGGCGACTTTTCGTTTTCCTTCGACGACAAGAGAATGGCCTTGATCGAATTCAAGTCGGTCAACGAAACCCATGTCTGGACGATGGACCTCGCCACCGGCGCGCGCCGGCGGGTGCTGCCGTCCGAGGGCGAAACTTCCACGCAGCGGGTCGCCTCGGTGGCGCTCAACTTCGCGCGTGACGGCAAGGGACTGTTTCTTGCCACCGACCGCGACGGCGAATTCAGGAAGCTCGCATATTTCGACCTAGCGACCGGAAAGCTCGAATACTTCGGTGAAGGCGGAGATTGGGACGTCGAGGACATTGCGCTTTCGCCCGACGGTCGCATACTCGCCGTGATCACCAACGAAGCCGGCGTCGGGGTGCTGCGGCTCTACGACGCCGACACTCGTCGCGCGCTGGCGCGGCCGCAGCTACCGGTCGGCACGGTTGGACGACCCACGTGGCACCAGAATTCGCGCGATCTCGCGGTGACCATCGCCAGCGCGCAAAGCCCCAGCGATGCCTACACGGTCGATGTGCGTAGCAATCGCGTCGAACGCTGGACCGAGGACAAGGTCGCGGGCCTCGACGCCTCGAGCTTCCGCAGCATGGAGCCCATCGCCTGGAAAAGCTTCGATGGGCGGGTCATCAACGGCTTTCTCGCCCGGCCGCCGGCGCGATTCAGCGGCAAGCGGCCGGTCATCGTGATGATCCACGGCGGTCCGGAAGCGCAGGCACGCCCCGGATTCATCGGCCGCTGGAACTACTTCATCGACGAGCTCGGCATCGCATTGATCGAGCCCAACGTGCGCGGCTCAACGGGTTACGGGAAGACTTTTGTCGCGCTGGACAACGGGACGAAGCGCGAGGATTCGGTCAGGGACATCGGCATGCTACTCGACTGGATACGCACCCAACCGGACCTCGATGCCGATCGCGTCCTCGTCGAAGGCGGAAGCTACGGCGGCTATATGGTCCTCGGCGTGGCGACCAACTTTCCCGAGCGTATCGCCGGAGCCGTCGACGTCGTCGGCATCGCGAACTTCGTGTCGTTCCTCGAGAGCACCGAGAGTTATCGACGCGATCTCCGCCGCGTGGAATACGGCGACGAGCGCGACCCGGCAATGCGTGAATTCCTCACCCGGATATCGCCGGTCAACAATGCGCAGAAGATCAAGGCGCCGCTATTTGTCGTCGCGGGCCGAAACGATCCCCGCGTCCGCTATACCGAGGCCGAGCAGATCGTCAGCGCGGTGCGCAAGAACGGCGTACCGGTCTGGTATCTTCTCGCCGAAAACGAAGGACACGGCTTCGCACGCAAGGTGAACGCGGATTATCTTTTCTACGCAATGATCGTATTCTTCCAGGAGCGCTTGCTGAAGCCGTAGATCTGCAGGGCCTCGCCGCGAGGACCTGAGTTAACGCGGGTTAAGCCGGGCGCTTAATAACCGCTGGGCCTCCGCCTTCGTCTGCTGCGGACCCGATGTTCTGCAACAGCGCCAACGCGCTCTCAATGGTCTCGTTGCGCGTCAGCGCGCGCCCGGTCGCGAGCGCACGGTCGAAATCGACGGCCGCATGCTTCGCGCGCACGGCCGCGTGCCGGCTTTCGTACTCCTCGCGCTCGGCCGGGAAGACGGCGACGTTCCATTGCTCGCGCAGCGCCGCCGCGCTGCCCAGCAGTTGCGGCGCGACGGGCGCGGCCGGATACATCCCTGCGATCGCCTCGAGCAACCCGGGCAACGCGGTGTCGCGATGTGCTTGCTGCTGCTCGATGAGGCCGTCGAAAAGCGCACGCCGCGCGGCGTCGAGCCCGCCCAGCGTGGCATGAACGCATCCCAGCGTGCAGAGGGCGTGCGCCAGCGAGTGAGGAAAGCCGAGTTCGCGATAGGTTGTCGCGGCGGATTCCGCGTGTGGGAGCGCCGCCGCCGCCTCGCCCATTGCGCAGAGCACGGTCGCATGGATTTCCGCTGCGTGCGCTCCGCAATTCAGATCGTGTAGCGCGCGAAAAACGCGCAGGCTCTCTGCGGATTGTGCGCGCGCCTCGTCCAGCCGGTGTTCGTTCAGTGCTAGTTTTCCCAGCAGACCCAGCGTGGTCGCCGCGTCATGTACGTTGCCGAAGCGTCGATGCTGGACTAATGCGTCGTCGAGCAGCCGCCGTGCGGCCGTGAAATCGAGTTGGTCGAGAGCACACGCGCCCGCGTACTGGATCGCAAGCGGGGTGCCGACCACGCGCCGGGCATTACCGTAGAGTCTCGCGCTATCGAGAAACAGGATTCGCGCCTTGGCGTACTGGCCCCGGAGCCTGGCGGCTCGGCCGAGCATCAGGAGCGCGAACCCCTCAATCGGCAGGTCGCCGGCCGATTGGGCGAGAGCCCGTCCGCGAAGGGCAAGCGGCTCGACAGCGTCGGCGCCCTGCCAGCTCCGATCGTACGCCTGGAAGAGCGTCGCTTCGGCTTCGCTACGGGCATTGCCAAGTCTCCGTGCCAGCGTGATTGCCTCACCAAGGATATCGTCGCTGCGCTGCGTGTAGTCGAGGCGATAGGCAAGGACTCCCGCACCGATCAATACGTTGAAACGCGCGTCGTCGCGCGCCTGGTGCGCGGTCAGCGCGCGCTCGAGCCGCGCCCAACCCTCGGTGAAATGCCCGCGGGTGTCCCAGAATTCCCACAAAGCGCCGGCGAGCCTGGCGTAGTCGGCGGGCGCGGTGTCGCCGGACCAATCGAGGGCGGCACGAAGGTTGTCGTGCTCCGCTTCGAGCCGGTCGAGCCATTCGAGTGCCAACGGTCCGCGCAGCGCATCGGCGCCGGTTTCAGCAAGGTCGAGGAAGTACGCGAAATGGCGCCGCCGCGCCGAGTCGGCCTGCCCGGATTCCGCCAGTTTCTCGCCCGCGTATTGCCTGATGGTCTCGAGCAGGCGGTAGCGCATCTCGGTCTCGTGTTGTTGCTCGGCAATCAGCAGCGACTTGGCCACGAGATGCTCGATGACGTCGAGAACATTCGTCTCGCGCAAGGCATCGGCAGTGCAGACCTTCTCAGCAGCGTCGAGCGAGAAGACGCCGCTGAAAACCGCCATCGTATTCAGCACCGTCTGCTCGTCCGGAGACAGAAGCTCGTAGCTCCAGTCCACCAGGGCGCGCAGCGTGCGCTGGCGCGGCAATGCGGTACGCAGGCCACCGGTGAGCAGGCGGAAGCGATCATCGACGCGCCGCGCGAGCTCGTCCGCCGACAGAGCGGTGAGCCGGGCGGCGGCAAGCTCGATCGCGAGTGGGATGCCGTCCAGGCGTCGGCAAATCCGCGCTACCGCGGCGGCGTTCTTTTCTGTCAGGGCAAACGCCGGGGCGACCGCGCGCGCCCGCTCGACGAACAGCGCGCCCGCTTCGCTCGCGCTAACATCCGCGGCTGCCTCCACCTCTTCGGCACGCGGCATCGTCAGCGATGGCACGCGGTACACGCTCTCGCCTTCTACGCCGAGCGCCTCTCGGCTCGTGGCGAGCACGTGCACTTGAGGCAACGCGCGCAGCAGCGCCTGCACGGCCTTCGCGGCCTCATCGATGACATGCTCGCAATTGTCGAGCAGCAGCAGCGCGCGCTTGCCGCGCAGTGTGGCTTCGATCAGGGTCAGCGGCGGCACGTCGCCTTCTGCGCGCGCGCCGAGCGCGCTCGCGATTGCTTGCGCGACAAGCGCCGCGTCGGCCACCGACGCGAGTTCCACGAGCCAAACCCCATCGTCGAACATGCCGGTCAGCTCGCTGGCCGCCTCGATCGCCAGGCGTGTCTTGCCAGTCCCGCCCGAACCGATCAGCGTGACCAGCCGCGACTTGCGCGCCGCTTCGCGGACTTGCGCCAGCGCCTGCCCGCGTCCGACGAAGCTCGTCAGTGCCGGAGGCAGGTTCGTGCGCAGCGCTTCCTGCGTGCGGATCGGCGGGAATTCGGAGCGCAAGCCCGGCACGACAAGCTGGTAGAGCCGTTCGGGGCGCGCAAACCCGCGCAAGGTGTGATCGCCAAGATCGCTTAGCGCACCGCCCGCCGGCAGCTTCCGGTCGAGGAGCGCCACTGTCGCGGCGGTGGCAAGTATCTGGTCGCCATGCGCTGCCGCCATCACGCGCGCAGCTCGCGCCAGCGAGGGACCGCGGAAGATTTCGTCCTCCGCCATGTCGACCGCGCCCGAATGGAGCCCCATGCGCACATGGATCGGCGCATCGCCCCAAGCTTGCTCACCAAGAGCGCGCTGGGCGTCGACCGCTGCGAGGGTGGCAGAGGTCGCGTCCGAGAACGCCACGCAGAACGCGTCGCCGACGACACGGAATGCATTGCCTCCGTGAGCCGTGATTGCTTCGCGCAGCAGCGCATTGTGACGCTCCGTCGCAGCATGCATCGCGACCGGCCGGCTGTCCCAGAGGGGAGTACTACCCTCGACGTCGGTAAAAAGGAACGTGAGGGTTTGCGGCGATGCGGCGTTCACTTTCGGCATTCGGCTGGGCAATGGTGCCGCTATTCTCCGGCAAACGAGAAGCCCGCGGAAGTTCGCCGACAATTTTTCAGGAGGTTAGTGGCCGCTCTCGCTATGATAAAATGCGAGATCAAGTGGAGAGATGGCCGAGTGGTCGAAGGCGCCTGACTCGAAATCAGGTTTAGGGCAACCTAACTGGGGTTCGAATCCCTCTCTCTCCGCCACTTTCACAATGCCCCACGGCGGGGCATTTTTGTTCCAGCGGAATCACAACATGCAAACCTACAACAACTACATCGCCGGCGAATGGGTCGCCGGTACGTCGGTCACCGCCAATCGCAATCCCTCGAACCTCGCCGACGTCATCGGCGAATATGCGCAAGCCGACGCCGAACAAGCGACACGGGCGATCGCGGCCGCTGCACGCGCGTTTCCCGCGTGGGCGACAGGTTCGATCCAGGAGCGCGCGAACAGCCTCGACAAGATCGGCAGCGAGATTCTGGCCCGCAAGGATGAGCTCGGCCGCCTGCTCTCGCGCGAAGAGGGGAAGACGCTTCCCGAGGGCGTCGGCGAAGCGACGCGCGCGGGGCAGATCTTCCGCTTTTTCGCCGGCGAGGTCGTGCGCATGGCCGGCGAGAAGCTGCCTTCGGTACGGCCCGGCGTGGAAGTCGAGGTGACGCGCGAGCCGATCGGGGTCATCGGCATTATCACGCCGTGGAATTTCCCGATCGCGATTCCGGCGTGGAAAATCGCCCCTGCGCTCGCCTACGGCAACACGGTCGTGTTCAAGCCTGCCGACTTCGTCCCGGGTTGCGCCTGGGCGGTCGCCGACATCATCGCGCGCTCGGGGATTCCGCCGGGAGTGTTCAATCTGGTGATGGGCCGCGGCTCGGTCGTCGGCGAGACGATGGTCAATCATCCCGCGATCGCGGCGATCAGCTTCACCGGCTCGGTCAACACCGGCCGCGGCATCGCGGCCAAGGCGATCGCGCGCATGGCCAAGCTCCAGCTGGAGATGGGCGGGAAGAACCCGCTGATCGTGCTCGACGACGCCGACCTGCCGACCGCGGTCAACGTCGCGGTCCAGGGCGCGTACTACTCGACCGGCCAGCGTTGCACGGCGTCGTCGCGGCTGATCGTCACCGAAGGCATTCACGATCGCTTTGTGGCGGCGGTGGCCGACAAGCTCAAGGCGCTCAAGGTCGACGATGCGCTCGCGCCCGGCACCGACATCGGACCGGTCGTCGATCAGAGCCAGCTCGACCAGGATCTGTCGTATCTCGATATCGGCCGCAAGGAAGGCGCTAAGCTTCTGCTCGGCGGCGAGCGCCTCAAGCGCCAGAACGAAGGCTATTACCTCGCTCCGGCGTTGTTCACCGAGGCGAGCAACCAGATGCGCATTTCGCGCGAGGAGATCTTCGGCCCGGTCGCATCCGTGATCCGCGCCAAGGATTACGACGAAGCGCTCGCGCTCGCCAACGACACCGAGTTCGGCCTGTCAGCCGGCATCGTCACGACGTCGCTCAAGCACGCCTCGCACTTCAAGCGTCACATGCAGGCCGGAATGGTGATGGTCAACGTGCCGACGGCGGGCGTCGATTATCACGTTCCCTTCGGCGGCCGGAAGGGCTCGAGCTACGGCCCGCGCGAACAGGGACGCTACGCGGCCGAGTTCTTCACCATCGTCAAGACGGCATACGTCGCGCCGTAGCCCGGGCTGAGCGTAGCCTGGGCTGAGCGCAGCGATGCCCGGGGATGTCGTGACAGCGTGCTAGAATTTGCGTCGTAGGGCCGAATTTATTCGGCCGTGGCGTTACGTTGCGTGCGAATGAATTCGCGCCTACAACCGCGATTAACGACGCCGACCTTGAGCCAGTCTCCGTCATCCCCGCCGCAGAAGTCGTCGCAGGCCGCCCGGATCGAGCAATGGATCGCGCTCGCGGTCCTCGTCGTGCTGATCGCCGGTTGCTACCTCGTGCTGCAACCGTTCCTGAGCGCGGTGCTGTGGGCGATCATTCTTTGCTGTACGACCTGGCCTATTTTCGTCCATCTGCAACGCATCACGCGCGGCGGGCTGACGCTGGCGGCGTCGATCGTGACCCTCGTCATCGCACTGGTCGTGCTCGCCCCGTTTGTGATCGTCGGCATATCGCTCGCCGAGAACGCGAACATGCTGCTCGAGCAGGGCAGGCGGCTCATGGACGA
>DASWDF010000075.1:0-3363 GCA_036395475.1 Casimicrobiaceae bacterium | reverse complement strand
CGCATGGCGACCGATACCGGCCGGCGCATCGTCGACATGGTCTGGGAGGACCTGAAGCCGCGCGATTTCGTCAGCGCCACCGCGGTCGACAACGCGATCACGACCATGCTCGCCCTCGGCGGCTCGACCAACGCCGTCGTGCATATGGTCGCGGTGGCGCGCCGGGCAGGCGTCGCGCTGTCGATCGACCGCTTCGATGAGCTCGCGCGCAAGACGCCGCTCGTCGCCAACATACGTCCCGCTGGCGAGTTTCTGATGGAGGATTTCTATTACGCCGGCGGCTTGCGTGCGTTGCTCAAGGACATCGGCGATCTGCTCACTCTCGACGCGCGCACGGTGAACGGCATGACGCTGGGAGAGAATATCGCCGACGCGGAGGTCTTCAATCGCGATGTCATCCTGCCGCGCGAGAAAGCGCTGGTTGCAAGCGGCAGCCTCGCCGTGCTGCGCGGCAACCTGGCACCGGGCGGTGCAGTGATCAAGCCGGCAGCAGCCGAGCCGCAGCTGCTCAAGCATACCGGGCCGGCGGTCGTTTTCGCCGATTACAACGACATGGCGGCGCGGATTGACGATCCCGCGTTGCCGGTCACCGCCGACTCGGTGCTGGTGCTGCAGAACGCGGGACCGCTGGGCGCTCCGGGCATGCCCGAATGGGGTCAGCTGCCGATTCCAAAAAAGCTGCTGGAGAAAGGG
Organism: Casimicrobiaceae bacterium; assembly: GCA_036395475.1. Lineage (GTDB taxonomy): Bacteria > Pseudomonadota > Gammaproteobacteria > Burkholderiales > Casimicrobiaceae > PALSA-1003. The sequence goes on along the minus strand of DASWDF010000075.1, from coordinate 2,670 downwards.
GTGCGCGACATGGTGCGCATTTCGGACGCGCGGATGAGCGGAACGAGCTACGGCGCGTGCGTGCTGCATGTCGCGCCGGAATCCTTCGTCGGTGGACCGCTCGCACTCGTTCGCACCGGCGACCTCATCGAGCTCGACGTTCCGAATCGCCGTCTCGAGCTCAAAGTAAGCGACGCGGAGCTTGCACGCCGGCGGGCGGCGTGGAAGAAGCCCGAGCCGCGCTACGAGCGCGGCTACGGCGCGCTCTACCAGCGCCACATCACCCAGGCCGACGAGGGCTGCGATTTCGACTTCCTCGAAGGCACCGCGCCGACCGCGGAGCCGGAGATCCACTGACATGCGTACCGTTGCCGCGCCCCGGCTCGTCGAGCTGGTGACCGCGATCATGCATGCCGCCGGATGCAACGCCGTGGAAGCCGCGACGATCGCGCGACGGCTGGTCGACTCCAATCTGGTCGGCCACGACTCGCACGGCGTGTTGCGCGTCGGCAAATACCTGGAATGGATGCACAGCGGTTGGCTGAAGCCCAATCAGACTCCGACGATCGTATTCGAGAGTGACGCCATCGCTATCGTCGACGGCAATCGCGGTTTCGGGCAGGTGGTCGGCGAGTTCGCGGGCAGTCTCGGCACGACGAAGGCGGCGAAAACGGGAATCGCGATGATCGGCTTGCGCAACTGCGGGCATCTCGGCCGGGTCGGCGACTGGGCCGAGCTCGCCGCCGCGGCAGGTCAGGTGTCGCTGCATTTCCTGAACACGTCGAACGGGCTGCGCGTCGCGCCGTTCGGTGGCGGCGATCGCCGGCTGTCGACCAATCCGATCACCATCGGCGTTCCCGTCGCCGGCAGCGATCCAGTGATCATGGACATGACGACGTCGATGGTCGCCGAGGGCAAGCTCATGGTCGCGGTCAACCGCAGCGAGCGCGTGCCCGAAGGCTGGATCATCGACAAGAGCGGGCGGCCGACGACCGAGCCGAAGGATTTCTACGACGGCGGCGCCCTGCTGACCGTCGGCGGACACAAGGGCTCGGGACTGTCCATCGTTACCGACCTTCTCGCCGGCGCGATCTCGACAGGCAAGAGTTCCGATCCGGCCGACAGCGTACTGCGCAACAACATGCTCTCGATCTACATCGCGCCGAATGTCTATGATGCTGAAGGCACCGTTGCGCGCGAAGCGGCGCGCTTCGTCGCGTGGGTCAAGGCTTCGCCGCCGCTCAATCCCGATACGCCCGTGCTCCTGCCCGGCGAAGTAGAGCGGAAGATGCGTGCCGAACGGACGGCGCACGGCGTACCGATCGACGACAAGACGCACGCCGATTTGCTCGCCGCCGCGGCGTCGGTAGGCATCGCGAGCGACAGAGCGGAAGCGATGATCGCCTGACCGCTGCCGCGGCGAAACCATTGGCTGGTTGAAAGGTGACCGCGCTCTTTCCCGGATTCACGCCGCGCCGGATCGCCACCTCCGGCACCGAAATCAATCTGATCGTCGGCGGCAGCGGGCCGCCGTTGTTGCTTCTGCACGGGTACCCGCAGACGCATGCGATGTGGCACAGGATTGCCCCACGGCTCGCGCAGCATTTCACCGTGGTCTGCGCGGATCTGCGCGGCTACGGCGATTCAGGCAAACCCGTGAGTGAACCTGATCACTGCACTTATTCCAAACGAGCAATGGCGCAGGATCAGGTCGACGTCATGCACGCTCTGGGTTTCGAGCGCTTCGCGCTCGCAGGGCACGATCGCGGTGGCCGGGTCGCGCATCGAATGGCGCGCGATCATGCCGAGCGCATCGAGCGCCTCGCGGTGCTCGACATCTCGCCGACGGCGATCATGTACTCCAGAACCGACAAGGCGTTCGCCACCGCCTATTACCATTGGTTCTTCCTGATCCAGCCCTACGACCTGCCGGAGCGGTTAATTGGCGCCGACCCGGCGTATTACTTGCGGAAGACGCTGGGCGGCTTCGGTTCATCAGGCCTCACGATTTTCGATCCGCGGGCGTACGCCGAATACGAGCGCTGCTTCCGCGACCCGGCGACGATTCACGCCACCTGCGAAGACTATCGCGCGGCGGCGACAATCGATCTCGCGCACGACGCGGCGGACGCCGAACGCACGATAGGCTGTCCGCTCCTTGTGCTTTGGGGCGAGAAAGGCGTCGTCCACCGACTCTTCGATCTGATCGCGGATTGGAAGAGCGTGGCGAGCGACGTGCGCGGCAAGGCATTGCCTTCCGGACACTATCTTGCCGAGGAAGCGCCCGACGAAACGTACGCCGCGTTGCTGGCTTTCTTCCAGAATTAGGAGCGGCTTTGACATTCCGCTGCGCGGAGGCGATCTGGTAAAATTACACCCTTGGCCAAGTAGCTCAGTTGCGGTAGCAAGCTACTTGAAACCAAAATCCGCGTGACCCAGATTTCACGTTGTCGTTTCAAATGGCCAAGTAGCTCAGTTGGTAGAGCAGCGGACTGAAAATCCGTGTGTCGGTGGTTCAATTCCGCCCTTGGCCACCAGATATCAAACAAGGGGGTTAGCGCTGTTCCGTTGATCCCTTTTTCTTCGCCAGCGCACTGAAATCTTAACCGCTGAGAATTTCCTGGTTGAGCAAGGATTCGCACGGCGCGACAACTAGGGTGTTAAGCGTGCGCGACCGATTCGCGGTCGCTG
>DASWDF010000074.1:0-8480 GCA_036395475.1 Casimicrobiaceae bacterium | reverse complement strand
TTCGCGCCGCTCTTATCAGGTAAAGACGCAAATCGGCGGCAAAACCCGCCGATGTGCCATCTGGAAGGGACTGCGTCGTAAACGCTCGCAAAAAAATGGGCCCGCGAACGGGCCCGATCGTACTGGCGGAGACGGTGGGATTCGAACCCACGATACAGCTTTTTGGCCGTATGCTCCCTTAGCAGGGGAGTGCCTTCGACCACTCGGCCACGTCTCCGGGAAGCGCGCATTTTACCGATGCCGGCCTCTCGCGTCCATCGCGGCGCGGGCCCGGAACGCGATCTCGCCACTGCGATCCAACCGCCATCCAGTGGAAGGAATGCAATGGCCGACGTTCGACTGCTCGGGATCTCGGGAAGCATACGCAAGGGCTCGTTCAACACGATGGTGCTGAAGACGCTGCGCGAGCGGCTGGCGCCGGCGGTCGAGCTCACGCTGTTCGACATCGGCCGGCTGCCGCACTACAAGAATGCGATCGACTGGGGATCGCGGCCAGCGTTCCGCTCGGTCATGAAAGCCAAGCCGATGGCGTTCATGACCGCCTCGATGTCGGCCATCGGCGGCGCTCGCGCACAGTCGCAGATCCGCGAGGCGCTGCTTTCCACGCTTGCCGAAGTCGTAAACGGTCCGGAAGTCATCATCACGTTGTCACGAAAAGGTTCAAGACGGCCGTCTCGTCGACGAAGCGGCGCTGCGCTTCGCACTCGACGCCGTGGCGCGCCTCACGAACGTCATTCGGCAGCGATCCCCGGTGCCGGCCTGACACCGCGCGCGGCATCGCCGGTCGTGCGAGCGTGGTAACGTAACGAGCTCCGACGCGCCCGACGCACGCCACGCGATGGCCACCACTGCCGCTCCGACCGCGCCCGCGAAAGCGGGCACGCGCGCGCGCACCGATCAGCCGATTGCGCGCCACGCGCTCGACCGTGCGTTCCTGCGCACGACCGGTGCGCCGCTCGTCAACGGCAATGCGGTCACGATCCTTCGTGACGCGCACGAAAACTATCCTGCGTGGCTGGCGGCCATCGCGCAGGCGCGCGACAAGATCTATTTCGAAAGCTACATCATCGCGAACGACCCGATCGGAAAGTCGTTCGCCGATGCGCTGGCCGAGCGTGCACGCGCCGGCGTGCGGGTGCGCGTCGTTCGCGATTGGCTCGGCACGCACGGTGCCGATCCGCTGTGGAAGGAGCTTGCGAGCGCCGGCGCCGAAGTGCGCACGTTCAATCCGTTCGACTGGACGAGCCCGCTGGGATGGCTGTCGCGCGACCATCGCAAGACGATCAGCATCGATGGCCGCGTCGCCTTCGTCAGCGGCCTGTGCGTGAGCTCGAAATGGGAGGGCGATCCGACGCGAAGGCTCGAACCGTGGCGCGATACGGGTGTCGAGTTGCGCGGCCCCGCGGTCGCGAACGTGGAGCGCGCGTTCGCGAGCGTCTGGAAGGCCTCCGGGCCCACCGAGCTTCCGGACGACGAGCTCACGATCGGATCGGCAATCGAGCCCGCGGGCACCATGGCCGTTCGCGTCGTCGCGAGCGAGCCGAACACCGGAGGATTGTTCCGCCTCGACCAGCTCGTCGCGTCGCTCGCACGCCAGCATTTGTGGCTCACCGACGCGTATTTCGTCGGCCTCGCGCCCTACGTACAGGCGCTGTGCGCGGCTGCACGCGATGGCGTCGACGTGCGGCTCCTCGTACCGGGCGCGAGCGACATTCCGGCGCTTCGTCCGCTGTCGCGCGCCGGCTATCGCGGGCTGCTCGAAGCGGGTGTGCGCGTTTTCGAATGGAACGGCACGATGCTGCACGCGAAGTCGGCCGTCGCTGACGCCGTATGGGCACGCGTCGGCTCGACCAATCTGAACTTCGCGAGCTGGCTCGGCAATTGGGAGCTCGACCTCGCGGTCGAAGACGAGCGTTTCGCCGCGCAGATGGCGAAGATGTACGAGGACGATCTCACCCATGCGACCGAGATCGTGCTCACGAAGCGCAATCGCGTCCGGCGCGCGCCGTCGGCGCCGAGTGTGCAGGACGGCGCGCGACGCGCGATGTCCGGCAGCGCGGGCCGTGCGGCGGCCGGTGCCATTTCCGTCGGCAGCGCCGTAGGCGCAGCGCTCACCAACCGTCGAGTGCTCGCGCCGACCGAAAGTGGCGTGCTCGCGAAGCTCGGTCTTGCGGTGCTCGCCGTTGCGTGCGCGGGCATTGCGTGGCCGCACGTTGTCGCCGTTCCGGTTTCGATCGTGCTCGCGTGGATCGGCCTCGCCGTGCTCGGTCGTGCGCGCCGACTGTGGCTCGAGCGTCGACGCGCAGCGGCGAACAAGGCCGCCGAGGATGCGCGGGTGCGCGAGCGTGTGACCGAGCAGGTCGGCGCCGTCGACTCCGCGGACGAGCAACGCGAAAACGTGTCCTAGCGTCGCGCGCCGATCAGCTTCGCCGCTGCCACGCCCACAGCGAGGCCACGCCGATGGCGAAGAGCGCAAGCGGCATCAGCCAGCGGTCCCACGCCGAGTCGAGCTCGCAATTCAGATAGCTGCCGCGCAGCTTCGTGCACATCACGTTCACCGTCCCGCCGTCTTCCCACATTCCCATTCCCAGGCCATCGTAGATTTCCGTTTTGAAACCGCGGGCATTGGGTACCGCGACTTCGACCTGCGCGACGATGGAAGCACTGCGGCTCGATGTCGCGTGATGTTCGATGACTTTTGCCGTAGTCGCAACGCCGTTGAGTGTCACATCGAACGGGCCCCATATCCCGATCGCGCCGAACACCGCACACACAACACCGACCAGCGGCAGCAGCCATGACGACAGACTGCGCGTACCTTGTGTTGCACGTTGCGATTCGACAGCTATGCGAGGGCCCTCCGTACGTGCGTTCGATGCCGGTGGGACTGGCTTTGCCGACAGCGCCTTGTCGCGTGGACCGCTTATGCGAGCGAGCAACTCGAGGACGCGCGCAGGCGCGAGCTCGAGTGCAACGGTTGCCGCCGCATAGGTCACGATCAGCAGCGGCCCGTAGATCAGCCGTGGGATGTACGGCGCAAGAAAGAATCCGACCAGGATCATCGCGCCCCAGCACGCGCACAGCAGGCCGACTTGTTGCAGGACCAGCGTGTTGCGGTTACTCACCATTCGCACCCAGTCGAGCTGATTCAACAGCAGCGTCAGCGCCGCGGCGATCTGGCAGCCGACGGCGGCGATCCACAGATCGCGGTCGGCGAGAAGCTCACGCCAGTCGACTTGCTGCAGGTCGAGCATCATGAACAGCGGAAGTACGCCGAAGAAGAACCCGACGATCAGCAGCAACGGCAGGGGAAGTACGGCGACACCGATGCCGGTGTGCAGCCGCTTGCCCACCGTCAGGCCGCCTTTGATCCACGCCTGATATGCGCGCCGCCGATCGCGGATGCGTAGAGCGCCAGCATCAGCGTCGCGTACAGTGACGCGAGCGTGTCGGCGAAATACACGACCAGCAGCTTCGTGCCCGACCAGCCCAGGAACGCCACACCGACAATCGGAACGAGCGCCCGAACGATGACGTTCGCGGCGTGGCCGAGCTCGAACATGAAGCTAACGTGCGCCGAGCTTCAGCAGCCGCCGCGCATTGCCCTCGTAAATCGCGTGTCGCTGCTCGGGCGAGACGTCGAGCCGGTCGACGATCTCGATCGTCGTTCGCGTGTACATCGAACCCTTCTCGGGATCGAACGGCGCGTCGGACGCGAACAGCACATGGTCGACGCCGAAGAACGCAAGCCCGCACTTGGTCGCTTCCCACGCGCCGAAGAGCGCGGTATCGGCGTAGAACATCTTGAAGTAATCGAGCGGGCGCTTCTTCAGCGATCGCAGGAGCTTCGTGTAATCGATGTCCGATGTGCGCGATCCAAGCTGATCCCAACCCGGGCCTACGCGGCCCTCGAAGTACGGAATCATGCCACCCATGTGATGCGTGATGATCTTCAGATTCGGATGCTTGTCGAACAGCCCCTCGAACACGATGTGCGCCATCGCGACGCTCGTCTCGTATGGCCATCCGAACGTCCACCAGATCTCGTAATGGCTGCGCTTTTCCTGCTGGTAATCCGGGAAGTCGGCGCCGCGCGCCGGGTGCATCCAGATCGGCAAGTCGAGCTCGGCCATCAGATCGAACAAAGGCAGCGTCTGAGGCGCGGTCAGCGGGCGGCCGAGCACGTTGGTGAACACCTGCACGCCGACGGCACCGAGATCGTGCACCGTACGCTGCGCTTCGGCGAGCAATCCATTTGGATCGTTCATCGGCAGCGACGCGATGAACGCGGGAAAGCGGTCTGGATACTTGCGCACGAGCTCCGCCATGCCGTCGTTCGCAAGACGCGCGAGATCGGTCGACAAAGGCGGTGGACCGAAGACTTCGATCGGCGGCGATCCCGCGCAAATCACCTGTGCGTAATCGCCAAACATGTCCATGATGCGAAAGCGTGCGTCGAGGTCGACGATCGATGGGATCTCGCGCACACGCCGGTGCATGTCCTTGCCGTCCGGCGCGAGCGCGAGCATGCGATCGAAGAACGACTTCGGAAAGATGTGGCAGAAGATGTCGAGCTTCATGGGTGGTTTCAATCGGGTTTGATGTGCGCGCTGCGGATCACTTTCGACCAGCGATCGAGATCGGTTTGCATCATTCGCGCGAGCTCGTCGGGTCCACCGGGAATCGGTTCGAGCCCTTGCTTGACCAGATTGTCGCGCACCTCGGGCGTGCGCAGGATCGCGTTCACTTCCGAGTTGAGGAGCGCGATCTGCTCCTTCGCCATTCCCGGCGGTCCCATCATCGCGTACCAGATGTCGACGTCGATGTCGGTGACGCCTTCGTCGGCGAGCGAGGGTACATCCGGCGTAACCGGCGAGCGATGCAAGCCGCCCGCGGCGAGCATCCGCAGCTTGCCGGCCTGCGCATGTGCGAGCGCCACGTGAACCGGCAGGAACATCACCTGCACCTGGCCACCCAGGATGTCGGTGACGGCGCCGGCCGTGCCCTTGTATGGAACGTGCAGCAGATCGACGCCGAAATGCTGCTTGAAGAACTCCATCGCGAGATGATGCGGCGTGCCGCTGCCGGGCGACGCGTAATTGAGCTTGCCAGGTTGGGCTTTGGCGAGATCGACCAGCTCGCGCACGTTGCGCGCGGGCACCGACGGATGCACGACGAGCGCGAGATTGCCGACGGCGGTCGGACCGATCGGCGTGAATCCTTTGATCGGGTCGTATGGCACCGATGGCTGCAAGGCGGCGTTCGTCACGTGGGTGCTCGCCGTCATCAGGATCGTGTAGCCGTCCGGGGCAGCCTTCGTCACCGCTTCGGTGCCGATATTGCCGCTCGCGCCGGGCCGGTTCTCGACGACGACGCCGATCTTCAGCCGTTCGGACAGCTTCTGGCCAATCGCACGCGCGAGGATGTCGATGCCCGTTCCCGGCGTATAGGGCACGATGAAGTGGATCGGACGCGAAGGGTAGGGCGCTTGCGCGGCTGCGGATGCGCATGCAAGCAATGCGATTGCGGGTACGACGAGCGCTGCAAGCAACGGTCGCGCTTTTCGGCCCATCGTTTCCTCCATCGGTCGCTGGCGGCTTCGATCAACCGCTCGGTCGCGGGCGATGCTAGGCAGGATGCAGGGCGGTGTCAAACCACGTGGTCGGTCACACTGAAACTTGTTATAATTCAAGCTTCGCGCCCGTAGCTCAGTTGGATTAGAGTACCTGGCTACGAACCAGGGGGTCGTGGGTTCAAATCCTGCCGGGCGCGCCAAATTTTTATAGCATATTCAATGGGTTAGGAGCTTAGGCTCCTGGCCCGTTTTCGCTCTGGTGTCCGGCTGCGCGACTTTCGCGCGACTTTTCCCGATAGACCACCTGGTCTTGCTTCGTCACCACTCGCAACAACGTCGATTCCTGCGCTTTCAGTACCGCGTTCGCCGCGCGTATCAGCTCCGCCAGTTCCGGCGCGCTGTAATGGCTGGTGATGTCACCGGTCTTGTGCCCGAGCAGCACCTTGCGCGTTTCCAGCGGCACCCCGGCCGTACGCAGACGCCGGCCGAAGGTGTGCTTCAAGTCGTGCACGCGCACCTGCAACAGTCCCGCCTTCTTGCGTGCCGTTTGCCAAGCCGTGTTGTTCATGTAGCGGATCGGCTTGCGCGGTTTGCCTTTGCTGGCGACGAAAACGAACTCCCGATGCAACCCACGCTGCGCGTCGATCACCCGCTTGGCCACGTCGTTTAGCACCACCACCCGATCCTCGCGGTTCTTGACACCTGAGCGCCCCGAGCGGCCGCCAAATTCGGCGGGGATCACAAACACCGACGTTTGCAATTCCGGTACCGGCACTTCCCACTCCCAGCGCAGCTGACACACCTCTTGCTCACGACAGCCGGTGTTGACGGCGAAGAGCGCCATCTGTGCCACCGAGCCCGGCAATAACGCAAACAGCCGGCGCTGCTCGTCCCACGACAACGGATACGGTTTGCGGGCCGTTCTTCGGGTGTCCGGCATCGTGATCAAGGGCGCGGTCTCGAGCCACGTTAATCCGTGCTCGTCGCGCCATGATCGCGCTGCCAGATTCAGAATGCATCGCACCACCTCCAGTGCCCGCTTGATGGTCGTCTCACTGACCCCGTCCCGCCGGCGCCGGGCTTTGAAGGGCTCCAGCGTCGCGTCATGGATCTGCCGCAGCGTCCGCTTGCCGATGAACGGTAACAGCGCGGTAATGTGAAGCGCATCGGTATCGATGCTCGCCTTGTGGGCGCGCTCGATCAGATACTTTTCTGCCGCATCTGCGAAATTGCGTTCAGGGCGCGTACCAAACTCGCGGGCCTTGCGTCGCTCTTCGGTTTGCCGGGCGAGCCATTGTTCGGCTTCTTCTTGACTGACGGCGCCGAGGCGGCGGAAGATTCGCCGGCCGTGGTAGACCTTGTTGACAACTTTGTTTCCATCCTCGTCGGTGAAAATTCCCGACGTTCTTGAGCGTCCCATGGTTCTCCTTTCTCCGGCGGACGCCCGCTGCACGATTTATGCTGTTCGATCCAAGCGTCCAAGTCAAGGCGGTCGAAGGCGACTCCCTCCTTGCCAATGGGAATGACGACCATCCACGGGCGAATGTCGCGGTCGAACACTCGGCGTCCGACACCGCAGTAGGACGGGGCATCGCGATAGCGGATCAGCCGCGGTTGCAGTACGGCGGGCATCGCGCGTCGTCGATCGCGTGAAAAGGCAGCACTACGCAGCGTTGGTCGTACGAGGTTACAGGCGTGACACGCACGTTCTCTTTCACGTCAAACAGTTAGTAAAGGAACCATGGAAGCAACCGTCCATCGCGGATTCCATTCGCAGGGCGGACAGCACGAAGTGGGCGCCAAAAGCGAAGCGCAAGCCGGTGCAGCTTTGAGTGGATGCGGTGGCAAGGGAGGCGGTCGGCCCGCCCTTCCAATCTCGACACGCCACACGGCGGCACTTCGCCCGCCTAGGCGCAATGGTCATATTGCGCGACCGGGGCCCTAGCGTGAGTCCGGTTTGGGCCCGCGTGAGAGTGCTGCTATCGCGCGGTCTCGTCGCCGAGATGCGCGTAACCGCGCGCGAAAAGAAAAGGCCCTCGGCTCTTGCGAACTGAGGGCCTTGCTGCGTGATGCACCGTCGAGTCCATGCACGAGGCATGGCCGCAGGCGCATCACCGGGCACCGCCGGACCTTGCGATCCGACAACGCCAGCTATGCTCGGGCGCTAGACCGAGCGCACAACCTTACGTCGCTTGCGCGACGAGATCGGAATCGCTTCCGATCGCTTCAAGGGCGGGTAACGACCGCAACGCCAGTCCCAGGGGAACTGGACTTCATGCATGGCCGGATGACCCGCCGGCATGAAGGCTTTGTGAGCACGATGCTCACGGAAAGCGGCTTGAGTATTGCACTGGGGCTGCGCCACTTCAAGTGCCTGGTACGCCGAAATGCAGGATGCAAGCCGACAAGCACGGCGTTTCGGGTGCTTTTCGTCTTGACATCGCGGAGCGTCGTTGACGCGCAGGAAGCGTTTAAGGTCGCGAATCGGCGCTACGCTAATCCAACGATGCGCGACGACCTCGTGAACAGCAACACATGGTCGATGACCATGCCTCGATTTGACGTACACCAGGCTACGCAGCCTTGAGTTTTGATTCCATGTGTGCCGGAATCTGATAGCCGATCGACGAGTGCAAGCGCTGATGATTGTAGAAGCCTTCGATCCAGTCAACAATATCGAGTCGCGCCTGAGCGCGGGTTTGATATCGGAGCTGATAGATACGTTCGACCTTCAGCGTCTTGAAGAAGCTTTCCATCGGTGCATTGTCCCAGCAATTGGCCTTGCGACTCATCGACTGCAGCATTCGGAAATCGCCAATCAGCTTCCGGTAGCGATCGCTTGCGTACTGGCTGCCGCGGTCCGAATGCATGATCAGTCCCGGCCCCGGTTTACGTCGCCAATAGG
>DASWDF010000073.1:0-57864 GCA_036395475.1 Casimicrobiaceae bacterium | reverse complement strand
TAGTCGCGGTAGGTCTTGTAGTGGGGCGCGACCAGACTCTTACCTTTGGCGATGGTCTTCGCCTGTTCGATCAGTTCTCGCTGTTCCTCAGTACGGATGGGAATTTCGCGCTCCCGTCCACCCTTGGTCCACGAATCCTTGAGCACGAGGCGGTCGCCGCGATCCGCCCACGCAGGAACAATTTTGATTGATTCCTCGCGGCGCAGGCCGAACAGTGCTTGGAAGCAGAGCGACATATGAATGAAGAGATCCGGGATTTGCTTAAGCTTGTCCATATCGAGTTCCTTTGCTTTGCTAATGTTGGTGACGTAGACCCGATCCGGAATGCCGTAGGCGGCATTGGTGCGGGCGATGATGTTTTCCTTGCCGATCTTCTCCGCCCACCAGCGCAATGCCGACATCCGGTTCTTGATGGTCCCCGGCGAGAGTTCCTCGGCAAGCCAGCGCTCGACCAGCTTCTCGACGTGCTTCGGCTTCAGGCTGTGGGCGTTCATATGCCGGAAGCCCATCTCGTGGAGCTGGTCGGCGATGAGATCGAGGATGTGCTCCCGATCCGCTTGGGTGGCATAGCTGCCATCGCGGTTGTGCTGGCAGAGCTGCTTCAAGTCGTAGTTCAGGTCACGCATCGGTACCTCCTTTCGCTTCCTTTCGTCAGGGCCCGCTAAAATCGTCGTAGAGCGTTTCGTTCTTGCTGCCTTGGTGTAATCACGTTTGGTAAGTGTTTCTGCTCGCCTGGGGCGCCAGTGGCAGCCGCAGGGGGTACTCTGAGCACGGGACACCACTCCCGTTGTGTGCAGTTGTTGTGCTTCTCGCCAGCGCTGCACGGCGCTTACTCGGCGTCGCGACCGCGCTCCCCCGGGGAAGCGCTCCATCGCGAGAGTCATTAACCCAGGACTCAAGGAGCGCCGTTAAGGCGCGGCTGTTTGATCCCTTACGGGAATCATTCGGCGAGGAGCGTTGCGCTCCTCGCGGAGATGGCGTGATGGCCCTCAAGCGGCCATCACGTGGTTCGGAGCCGTCGATCACGCGACGGGATGTCGCGTAGAGGCAGAGACAGTGCCGATGCGCGCGTACGTCACTAGCAGTGACGACGCGCGCGAAGCGCCATGCGAGCGCGCTACGGCCTCACGCCACGTCGTGTGGGCGAGCTCAAGGCTCGCGGCACACGAGCGGCGCGAAGGCCTTTGCGCACGCACCGCCAGTAGGCGGCGATCTCGGGGTGGGGCTCGGATGAAAGCCGGCGACGCCTGCGCTTCTCTGCAGGCGCCACGGCTACTCAGGTGGCAACGCTCAAGGCATCGGGTGGCGCAATGGTCCCCGTCGTTCCGACGGGGACGCGCGAAAAAGCACGCGCACGGACAGTCGCGCCGCTCCCGCTACCCTGAGGTTGCACCTAGACGTATCGATCCCGCGCCTAGCGCAGAACCGCTACGTCGCTTAGGACGCTTTCGCGTCCGCGACCGAGGCAACTGACAACGTTGCCTGGTCCCTCTTGAAGAACCAGACGCTCACATCAAGCGTGAACACCGGACCACCCCTCGCGGGATGTCTCCTGACAGGTCGCCGGAAGCGCGACCCCACACTGACTTACATCGCCGTTAAGGGACGGCGGCGATCTCTCCGACCGTCTTGGGGACGGCCCTTGTTGCAATTGCCCCGCGTCTTGCGACGCCCGCGCAGTCTCAAGGGCTCTCCCACGCGCGTTACTTCCTCCCGAAACGCCTTGACGGCGCGCACGAAGCGATACGGGCTTACTTCACGCTCTACGGGTCCGACGACCCAAACTGTCTGCTGCTTGCCTACTTCTACGCGGCCAGCTAACGTGCTTGCCTTCGTGCCCGCGATGGGCAACCAGGGATAGCAAGCTACCTGCACAAACGTTGAGATCGATCGTCCCCCCTTCTCAGATTGGATTCCAGTCGAAATGGCGCCAAAAGAGGGGGGCTTTCGGCATTAGCACGGTCTCGTGGTGCCGCGCTCGATCGCGGCTGACAACCCGAAAAGCTTTTAAAAAGTAGGGGCTTAACTGAACAGCCTGGGCACGCTCCATGCCGGCAGAGCGGTGGAGATGGGCGGCCCGGTGTCACCGTCTCAGTGCGGCCAAAACCAGACATGCCAAGACGGAAAGTAAAATGTCGGAATTGACGTACTAAAAGACACAAGACGTTAGGCGCTTAGACACTTATGCCGGAAGCTCTTCCTTCCAAGGTGATTGTTCGCCGGGCCGCACCGCGAGACTATTCGGCCAGGCTCGACGGCGCCGTGCCATCAGACTGTCGTATGGAATAGCGTAGGTGGCTGTACTCTTTCGTGCGGCGCCACTTAAACCCAGCTTGGCGTCAAGACTTAACGCAGCCGTTAGCGCGGCGGCATCGAACTGTGGCGCGCCGGGATCGTCAAGCGAGGCTCCGCCGCCGGGAAGTGCTCGTTCATTGTTCATGGATCAACTCCATCAATCTGCTGGGGAAAGCTCCGAGCTTCGTGTCTATCGTGCGCCGGTGCGGGGGCTTGGCAGTAATGACGACCTGCAGCGTGATTCCGAGGGCGAGGATGATAGGTGCTCCAAAGACCAAGAACGTCTGCCAATCACTGGGGCTCGCAACCATCATTGCAAACACGGGAACCACGATTGAGAGGCCGATAAAAAGGCCAGCGATGAAACTGCCTGCTTGCCGAAATCTTGCCAGGGGGTTCTTCATGATTCACCCTGATCCTGATTGTGATGGCCGCGAGGCCAAGGTAGTCAATCCGTTGGCGCCCTTACGGCGAAATAGAGTCGCCCAACGGCTGCGGATCGGGGACGGCTGAAGCCGCTCACACCTGTCACATCGGCTTGACCAGGGTTTCATGCGACAGCGGCCGGGTGCCCCGCTTCAGTGCGATAGTGCAGCGGATCTCTGAGATTCTGCAATTCCCGGTAATAGTAGAGCGGCGTAGGCCGCTTTCCATTGAATCTCAACCGTTTTAAGAATTCGATTTCTTCCTGAGTCACGTTTCCACTGAGTGAAGCATCCTGCAGGAATCCGTTGAGCCCCGGCTCGCCCCCGAAAGGTTGGTCGGGTTCCGTTTCAACAAACTCAAATCGCTTCGAGGGCCTTGGGGCCAATCTTCGGTTAAGCACAATTTGCATACCGAAGCTCGAGAGGTCGGTATCCCAGGAGTCGATCAGCGGATCCAGGAAGGAAACGCAGTTCTCCAATGAAACATGGAAGACGTCTGTGTCCAGAAACTCGAGGATCATGACCCGCATCTGCTTATAGCTTCGGCCACTGAGTCGAGCCATCGAGTGGAGCCACTTTTCACTTTTCAATTCCTCCCGGGCGACTTGCTTGCTCACATCCAGAAGTTTCTGTGTGACGAGGCGTTCGAGTTCACCAAAGGGCTGCTTCTCAAAGATCGCTCGTATCTGTTGCTGTTTTCCCGGTGCGCACTTGCGGACTACCAACTCTCGAACTTCATGGAACAAAGGCGCCGGTGGGTCCTCGAAATGTCTCTTCAACGCTTCCCTGCGCTGGAGCTCGGCTAACTTCGCCAGCTTACCGCTTGACAGCTTGAGAAACTTGCCCATCTTCTCGTAGATGTCTGTTCGATCGGGCGCGGGGGGCAATTTCTTCCGAGTCAGAAGCTGGGAAATATAGGACTCCGTAACTTCGACGGCAGCCGCCAAGTCCTTCTGCTCGAACCCCAGTTGTTCCAGCCGTTGCTTGATGACTAAACAAACATCCACCGGATGCCTCCGTAATTAACCGCCATGGATTAAGCATCGCAGATATTCGCAGATCGTGCTTGACAAGTCAAGTGAATTAACCTATTGTCGTTAATGGACTGAGGGAGTCTTCCGGTCGTCTTAACTACAGACGATTATCTGCAATTCCCCCTTGGCCATGACAACCAAGGAAACATATATGTATGCACGTCGCGTATCCATGAAGTTGAAGCCCAACAGCACGGTCGAGTTTACCCAGCGGCTGGAAAAGGACGTCATCCCTCTGCTTCGAAAACAGAGTGGGTTTCGGGATGAAATCACGTTCGTTGTCCCGGGTGGAACCGAGGCTTTCGGTCTGAGCTTGTGGGACACCAAGCAAAACGCCGACAACTACAATCGCGGGGGTTACGCAGAAGTGACCAAGATCCTGGCGAAGGTGATTGACGGAACTCCTAAGCTCGAAACCTACGAGGTTGCCAACTCCACTTTCCACAAGATCGCTGCTGCTGCTGTGACGGCCTAAAAGCAGTAGGTATTTTGATTCGGCAGGAGGGGGAGAAACAACTCTAACGATGACAAACGTGGCGATTGCCACTTGCTTTATCTCTAGGCAGTGGCCCGACTCTCATCCGGGCCATTTGTTTTTCTGGGAGGGCCCAAAACTGTAAGCAGCAGTTTGGGGCCCGGTCCGTAGCATGACTATTCAAAAGGAAGGCATTATGCAAAACCTTATCTCCTACGATCCAAGGACTGAAACCGGTCTTGACGAATTGTTCCGCGGTTTCTTCAAGCCCGTGCGCGTCGAAGGCGCACCCACCCCGGTAGTGATCAAGATGGATGCGACCGAAACCGAGAACGGTTACCTGATTCACGCCGAAATGCCGGGCGTGAAGAAGGAAGACATCGACGTCGCGATCGAGGGCAACCAGGTCACTATCACGTCCGAAGTTAAGCAGGCATGGGAAAAGAAAGAAGGCGACAGGATGCTGCGCAACGAGCGGTATTTCGGCAACATCTATCGTAGCTTTATGCTGCCGGCGGAGCTGGACGAGTCGGCGTGCGAGGCCAAATACGACAACGGTGTCCTCGAGCTCAAGCTGGTCAAGCAGGCCGCGGTGGCGGGGAAAAGGCTGGCAATCCAGTAACCAGCACCACGCGGAAGGAGTCGCTTCCTTCCGATAGTGGCACATTGCCGTACAGCCGCCTGAACGTAGATTGCAACATCTTTTGGACACATGAGGAGCGAGGCACTAGCGTGACAAACGCGTCGGTGCGGGGAATCAATCGGGAAATGGCGTTTCGCTCGGCACGTCGCAACCTCAATGCTCTGGATGTGGTAGACGATCCGTTACGAATCTGCGGCGGCAATTGGACGATGCAGGGATTTCGGCGTTCCGGGCACGTTCACGACGAGTCCGAGTGCCAGATTTCGATAGCTGAGTTCATGGCCGACACGCGGGAGCGCCACGACATCGTCGAATAACACTCCTGCAAATGCGCCGGTGAGGTGCTTCAGGTGAGTCGTTACCGAGCCAGGAACACCTCATGTACCTCATTCCCACCCCTACCAGACAACGCGCTTCCCCTGTCATGCGCGACAGGTTCTTGAACGCATTGGATCAGCATGATCAGCCCGCCCTTCGCGACACCGCGCGCGATCTCTTGGGTTGCGTGAATCCTCTGCCCTCCGGGACTTGCATTCTTCTCGGGCTGGCACTGGCAGCACCTACGGAGATGCAGCAGACGCGATAACAAGTTCGCTGCGTGCCAAACCTGACGCCGCATGACGGAATGGTCAGGGGCCGCGCCGGCCGAAAGCTAAAGCGGGTCTGAGCGCATCCTCTGCTTTCGCTACGTGACGAGGTGATTCAGTGATTGAATGTTCCCGGTTGCTCGCCCTTTCGCGCGGCTCGCCGCCGTCGCCGATTAACCCGATTCGTTGAACGACTGCTTTGGAGAAGCCCCACCGCCTGCTGTGGGTCGCCTGCGGCCGTCCAGGTCATCGATAAAACTCAACAGTGCCCGTCGCGTGATTCAAAGTCAGGGTTCAACGCGACGATAGCGAGCGTAGCCATTTCGTAACTTCGTTTAGCGCTTTGCAACTGCTCTTAGGCTGTTCGTAGCTGCTCTTGAAACTTGGCGTGTGTTGCAAGAGCCTGATTAGAAAACTTTTCCCAACTGAGCGTCGGCCTCATAATCCTTTGGTCGCTGGTTCGAGTCCAGCCGGGCCCACTTGTATCAAGCCAGCAGTTCGCGCACGGCAGGCGGTCATCATTACTCCGCATCCAGCAGGTAACGCGGCGCTTCGCGAGCTTTTGCCTCTATGAGCGCATGAGCCAAATCGTGCTTTTCCTCGACAAGCCGGAGCACCATCGCTCGCAATATCTGAAGTTCGTCCAGCCCATTTGCGCGATGCATCTTGATAAAGGCGCGAACCGTCGCATCCTTGAGCGACAACCTTTCGAGGTCCGACCAAGTTACCTTGAGCACGCCACGACCCACGCTACCCTCTGCCTGTTCTGCGCGCTTTACAAGAATCGAAACCAGTCGCATGTCGATTCCGTTATCCGCGCTTGGGAACGGCTGTCCACGTTGCCCGGTTTTCGGCACCAAGGGAGTCGTAATACTCGCGCAGCGCAAGCAGTTCATGAAGGACGTCGGGCGGAAAGCCATGGCGGTCGCCCCGGTCGTCGGTAAACAGGCAATCCATGTAGCTTTGCAAGGATTTGGAGTCGCGCCAGATTGCCGCGATGACGTTTGCGATTCGGCCGTAGTGATGCAAGAGGGCCGTCGGTTGGACGTCGAGCGGAAGGCTCGCGTTCCATTCCAAAGTCGGCGGCAACGGCTCGCTCGCCGGCGTCGCCTTGCGCACGCCCCTGTACTGCGCTTTCGGCGACGCGCCGCGGGGCGCCGCCGCTTGAGCCTCGGCCGGGGAGTGCCTTTTCGCCCGATGCGCGTGCATGTCGTTGGACGGCAAGCGGTCGAATCTGCGATAGATCGACATAGAGCATTCCAAGAAAATCTCGAGCTGGCACGGATAGAGCAATAGACATGCCGAACTCGTGGCGACGTGCCGAACTCGTGGCTTGTCGATTACATCTACGGTCTCGAGCATTGCCCCGTCGTTCGGCCGCGCGCTTCGATCCTACTTCCGGTGCAGCTCATTCCGGCGCGGCGCGAAGCGGTCGCGCTAGAATCGCGATATGTGCGGGCGCTTCACTCTCACTCAGCCGGCGAATATCGCAGCCAAGTTCGGGCTCGACAACTTCGCGCCGGTCGAGCCCGAGTTCTACGAGCCGCGTTTCAACGTGGCGCCAACCCAGCGCATCGTCGTGATCCCGACGCGCGACATGCAGCGCGAGGCGCGGCGGATGCGCTGGGGACTCATCCCGAGCTGGGCGAAGGATGCTTCGATCGGATCGCGTCTGATCAATGCGCGGGCCGAAGGTATCGATACCACGCCGTCGTTCCGGGCCGCGTTCAAATACCGGCGCTGCCTGATTCCCGCGGACAGCTTCTATGATTGGCTGCCGACGGCGCAAGGCAAGCAACCCTTTCGGATCATGCTGGCAAGCGGCGAGTTGTTCGCATTCGCCGGACTGTGGGAGCGCTGGAAAGACCGCCAAGGCGAAGCCGTAGAGTCGTGTTGTATCGTGACCTGTGCACCCAATGAGCTGGCCGCCAGATTCCATGATCGAATGCCGGTAATCATCGCACCCGAGGACTATGACACCTGGCTGACCGGCACGCCCGAGCAGGCGCTCGCGCTGCTCAAGGCGTATCCGGCGGAGGCGATGCGCGCCTATCCGGTGAGCGCCAAGGTCAACAGCCCGAAGAACGACGGCGCCGAGCTCGTCGATCCTATCGACGAATGAGCGCGCGCTTCGCACCGATGTCTGCGCAACGCAGTCACATGAACGTGATGTACTCTGCAGTCGCGCGCTAAGCTTGAGCGGTCGCGACAGATGCGATGAACGCCGCCGCGTTCCGTCGCCAAGTGACGCGCGACGGCGGGCACACCGGGGCCTCGGCACGATGCAGCGACAGCAGGGCTTCTTTTGCGCCGGTCTGGAATGCTGGCACAGCCCTTGCTGCATGTCGTGTACCCGGGCGGGACGACGCTCCCCTGGTTCACTCCTCGCCCTTCGCGTCGTCTCCGCACCGGGACCCCTTCGCGCTGTCCTGCTGCTCTCTCAAACCGCAAGGTGCGCGCGCACGTTGTCGCCGTCCATCGCCGAACCTGCGCCGCGGGACACCACTTCGCCGCGCGAGAGCACGACGTAATGGTCGGCGAGCGACTTGGCGAAATCGTAATATTGCTCGACGAGCAGGATCGCCATTTCGCCACCCGATACCAGCTTGCGGATGGCGCGCTCGATGTCCTTGATGATCGATGGCTGAATACCCTCGGTGGGCTCGTCGAGGATCAGAAGCCTGGGGCGCATCGCCAGCGCGCGACCGATGGCGAGCTGTTGCTGCTGGCCCCCGGAAAGATCTCCGCCACGCCGGTGCAGCATGCTGCGCAAGACCGGGAACATTTCGAAGACGATCTCGGGAAGCCGGGCGCGCCGTGACTGCGCCGCCAGGCCCATCTGCAGATTTTCCTCGACCGTAAGCCGCGGGAATATGTCGCGTCCCTGGGGCACGTAGCCAATTCCCAGCGCCGCCCGCGCATGCGGCGGCAGCGAAGCAATGCCGCGGCCGTCGAAACTGATTTCCCCCGAGCGGATCGGCAACAAGCCCATCAAACACTTGAGCAACGTCGTCTTGCCCACCCCGTTGCGCCCGATGAGCGCCGTGCACGCTGCGGTCGGCACGTCGAACGCGACGTCGCGCAGAATATGGCTGCCGCCGTAATACTGGTTCAGGCCCGCGACTCTGAGCATGGTCAGCGCCCGAGGAAGACCTCGATCACCTGCTGGTTCTGCTGGATCTGCTCCATCGAGCCTTCGGCGAGCACGCTGCCTTCGTGCAGCACGGTGACCTTGTGGGCGATGCGCGCCACGAAGTCGACATCGTGCTCGACCACGACCAACGTGTACCGGCCGGCGAGGGAGATGAAGAGCTCCGCGCTGCGCATCGTCTCTGCGTCGGTCATTCCCGCGACCGGCTCGTCGAGCAGCAGCACCTGCGGCTCCTGCATCAGCAGCATGCCGATCTCGAGCCATTGCTTCTGCCCGTGCGAGAGAAGACCCGCGGGACGCGCCGCTTCGGGCAGCAGCTTGATCGTCTCGAGCGTGCTCGCGATGCGATCGCGCGCCGCGCCGTCGAGGCGCGCGCGCAGCGTGGGCCCGACGCGCTTGTCCGCCTTCATCGCGAGCTCGAGATTCTCGAAGACCGAATGCTGCTCGAACACGGTCGGCTTCTGGAATTTGCGGCCGATGCCGGCTCCGGCGATCTCGGCTTCGGTCAGCCGCGCGAGATCGATCGTCTGGCCGAAATATGCGCTGCCGGCGTCGGGCCGCGTCTTGCCGGTGACGACGTCCATCATCGTCGTCTTGCCGGCGCCGTTGGGTCCGATCACGCAACGAAGCTCGCCGGCATCGACGATGAGCGACAGGTTGTCGAGCGCCTTGAAGCCGTCGAAGCTCACGCTGATGCCGTCGAGATAGAGGATCCCGCGGTGCGTCGTGTCGACACCCTCCGCAAGCAGTCTCGCCCCGGTTGCGACCGGATCATCCCAGTGTTCGCGCGCGCCGGCACCGCTCATGGCGTCTTCCTTCGCGAATGCCACAGGCCGGCAAGCCCGCGCGGGAGAAACAGCGTGACCAGGATGAACAACAGGCCCAGCGCGAAGAGCCAGTACTCGGGAAACGCCTTGGTGAACCAGCTCTTGCCGAGGTTGACCACCGCCGCACCCAGTACGGGTCCGAGCAGCGTGCCGCGCCCGCCGATCGCTGTCCAGATCGCAATCTCGATCGAATTGGCCGGGGACATCTCGCTCGGATTGATGATCCCGACCTGCGGCACGTAGAGCGCGCCCGCGATGCCGCAAATGACTGCGGAAAGCGTCCAGATGAACAGCTTGAAGTAAACCGGATTGTAGCCGGAGAACATCACGCGCGTTTCCGCGTCGCGGATCGCCGTCAGCACCCGTCCGAGCTTGGACATGACAATCCAGCGCCCGAGCAGCAGAAATCCCAGCAATGCGCCTGCGGTAGTCATGAACAAAGCCACGCGCGTTTCCGGCGCGGTGATAGGGAAGCCCAGGATGCGCTTGAAGTCGGTGAAGCCGTTGTTGCCGCCGAAGCCGGTGTCGTTGCGGAAAAACAGGAGCATGAACGCGTACGTCAGGGCCTGCGTGATGATCGAGAAATAAACGCCCTTGATCCGCGACCGGAACGCGAAGAAGCCAAACACGAATGCCAGCAGCCCCGGCGCCAGTACGACGAGCGCCGCCGCGTACCCGAAGTGATCGGTGAAGCTCCAGTACCACGGATATTTCTTCCAGTCGAGGAACACCATGAAGTCCGGGAGGTCGCTCTGATAGACGCCGTCGTGCCCGATCGAGCGCATCAGATACATGCCCATCGCGTAGCCGCCGAGCGCGAAGAAAAGCCCGTGCCCCAGCGACAGGATTCCGGTGTAGCCCCAGATCAGATCCATCGCCAGCGCGACGATCGCATAGCACATGATCTTGCCGATCAGCGTCACCCAGTAGTCGGAGATGTGCAGAGCGCTGTCTGCCGGCACCGTCAGATTCAGCAGCGGAAACACGACCAAGAGCACGACCGCCGCCAGACCGTAAAGCGACCATCCTCCCGGCGATAGCAGGCTCAGATAACGCGGCGCGCCCAGAGTCGCGTCGGGCATGAAAGCCCGGCCCAAGATCATGTCTCCATGGCCCGGCCCTTGAGCGCAAACAGACCCTGCGGCCGCTTCTGGATAAAGAAGATGATGAACACGAGCACGGCGATCTTGGCGAGCACGGCGCCCGACCAGGCCTCGAGGAGCTTGTTGACAATGCCCAGGCCGAGCGCCGCGTACACGGTGCCCGCGAGCTGGCCGACGCCGCCCAGCACGACGACCATGAATGAGTCGACGATATAGCTCTGGCCGAGATCGGGTCCGACGTTGCCGATCTGCGATAGCGCGCAGCCGGCCAGGCCCGCGACCCCCGCCCCGAGGCCGAAAGCAAGCGTGTCGACCCGCCGGGTCGGCACGCCGGTGCAGCTCGCCATGGCCCGGTTCTGCGTAACCGCGCGCACGAATAGACCCAATCGCGTTCGCGTCAGCAGCAACCAGATGAGCAGCAGTACCAGTGCGGCGAAAGCGATAATCGCGATGCGGCTCCACGGCAGCACGATGCCCGTCATCGCGACGAAGCCGCCGGACATCCACGACGGATTCTCGACTTGCACGTTCTGCGCGCCGAAGATCGTGCGCACTGTCTGCATCAGAATCAGGCTGATGCCCCAGGTCGCCAGCAGCGTTTCCAGCGGCCGGCCGTAGAGGAAGCGGATCACGCAGCGCTCGAGCGCCATGCCGACCAGCCCCGCCGCAGCGAAGGCCATCGGTACGGCGCAGATGAGGTACGCATCGAAAGCGCCGGGGGCGTAGCGGCGAAACAGATTCTGGACCACGTAGGTCGCGTACGCGCCGACCATGATCAGCTCGCCGTGCGCCAAGTTGATAACGCCCATCAGGCCGTAGGTGATCGCGAGGCCCAATGCTGCCAGCAGCAAGATGCTGCCGAGGCTTGCGCCGCTGAAAATGCGGCCGATCATTTCACCGGTAGCGAGCTTGTTCTCAACGGTACGCAGCGATTTGTCAGCTTCGCTGCGCACTTCCGCATCGGGTTCGACGTAGCTACCGCCCTTCTGCTCGAGGACACCGAGCAGCAGAGTCTTGGTACTCGGATTGCTGCTTTCGGCAAGTGTGCGAATGGCGGCGATGCGCGTCGCCCTGTCCGTGCTGGCGAGCTGGATCGAAGCCCGCGTCTGAGACAGGAGCTCCTTGATCTCCGCGTCGCTTTCCTTCGCGAGTGCGGTCGTAATCGCCGCCAACATATCTTCGTCGGCGCTGTTCTGCAGCTCTTTGGCGGCTGCCAGGCGAGCGGACCGGTCCGGGGCGAAGAGCTTCAATGCAGCGATCGCCGTGCCGAGGCCCCTGCGTATGCGGTTGTTGACGACGATATCGTCCCTGTTCTCGGGCAGAGGGCTCACCGTCTTCCCGGTCAGTAGATCCGTCGCGTTTTCTCCCTGGACCAGCAGCACTTGTTCCTCACCGACGGTCTGCACCTCGCCGTCGAGGAATGCCTGCAGCAGCGGCAGCGCCTGGGGATCGCCGCCGGCGGACAGTGCACCGATGGCCTTGATCTTGTCGTCGCTTTCCCCGAATGCGAGATCGCGGATCGTCTGCGGTGCGACCGCCCCCATCGCCGACGAAGCCAGCAACGCCACGATGATCGGCAGCCAGCCGCGCGCCAACGCTGCGACGAAGCGTTTCATCGTGGCCCCTCTCCTGCCGGAAGGCAAAACGAAAGACACAGCGAACGGCAGCGAGTGATCACGGGCCGCCGCCGCCGCTGTGCCACATCAAGAGCCACTGATGCCCGCGCCGCCTGCCCTGAGCAACGTGGAAAGGCGCTCGCGCGGGATGACGCCACTCATCGTCGCCCCGGCGGAGGCCGGGGCCCAAGTTCGTACCATGGACGCGGTCGCCTCATCAAATTGGATCCCGGGCCTCGCGCCGCGCGCTCGCCCGGGATGACGCATCCGTTTCCGATCGCGCTCGCGCCTGCGGCGCGTCGCTCTCGGACAGCCGCCGCGGCCTCCTTGAACGTGCATCGTTACCCTGCATCGTTGCGTGTCGGCCGCTTTTCCGCGCTCCGCTCCGGGTCGCGCGCTTCGCGCCTACCCCTGCGCGCGTCTTACTTCTTCTCCGGCTCGTCCTTCTTGCCCTTGTCCTCGGGAATGTACGGACTCCACGGCGTCGCCTTGATCGGACCCGGAGTCTTCCAGACAACGTTGAACTGGCCGTTCGCCTGCACCTCGCCGATGAAGACGGGCTTGTGCAGATGGTGGTTCTTCTCGTCCATCTTGATCGTGAATCCGTCCGGCGCCTTGAACGACTGACCGGCCATCGCGGGAATCACCTTGTCGACGTCGGTCGATTTGGCTTTCTCGACTGCCTGCTTCCACATGTTGATGCCGACATAGGCTGCTTCCATCGGATCGTTGGTGAGCGGCTTGTCGGCGTTGGGCAGCTTCATCTTCTTGGCATACGCCGCCCATTTCTTCTTGAATTCTTCGTTGGCCGGGTTCTTCAGTGACATGAAGTAGTTCCAAGCCGCGAGATGGCCGACCAGCGGCTTGGTATCGACGCCGCGCAGCTCCTCTTCCCCGACGGAGAATGCGACGACCGGCACGTCCGTCGCTTTCAATCCCGCATTGCCGAGCTCCTTGTAGAACGGAACATTGGAATCACCGTTGATGGTCGACACCACCGCGGTCTTGCCGCCGGAGGCAAACTTCTTGACGTCTGCGACGATCGTCTGATAGTCGCTGTGGCCGAAGGGCGTGTAGGTCTCCATGATGTCCTTCTCATCGACGCCCTTCGACTTGAGGAACGCGCGGAGGATCTTGTTGGTCGTGCGCGGATAGACGTAATCGGTGCCGAGCAGGACCCAGCGCTTGGCGCCGCCGCCCTCCTTGCTCATCAGGTACTCGACCGCCGGGATCGCCTGCTGATTCGGCGCCGCCCCGGTGTAGAAAACGTTTTTCGACAGCTCCTCTCCCTCGTATTGCACGGGATAGAAGAGCAAGCCGTTCAGCTCCTCGAACACGGGCAGCACGGACTTGCGCGACACCGACGTCCAGCAGCCGAAGACGACCGCTACCTTGTCCTGGGTCAGGAGCTGCCGCGCCTTTTCCGCGAACAGCGGCCAGTTCGACGCCGGGTCGACAACGACCGGTTCGAGCTTCTTGCCCATGACACCGCCCTTGGCGTTGATCTCGTCGATCGCCATGAGCGTAACGTCCTTGAGCACCGTTTCGCTGATCGCCATCGTCCCCGAAAGCGAGTGCATGATGCCGACCTTGATCGTGTCCGCTGCGAGCAGCTGCGGAGCGACGGCGAGTCCGCCGGTCGCGAGTGCGGCATAGAGCGTCAGTCGTTGCAGAAAGCTTCTTCGTTGCATGGAGTTACCCCGTATCGAATGGTTGAGAATCGCTTCCCCTGAGTTGATCGCAGGACGAAAGCGCGCACCGCGCAGCATTGGTGCAGCAAACGCCCCGGCATTGCATGTTTCGCACGATCCATGCCATATGGCTTTCGCATATGGTAAGACGCTGTTTTTGCTCCCTTGTCCTGAAGGGTCGGGCAATCCAACCGGGAGCTATCGCCCGTTAGGATGAACGAAGCGGCCCATCGCGGTGCGTGCCGGCGGCCGATGCACTGATTTGGAACCGGTATCGGCCCGGCGCCTCAGAGAACAAGCCTTTCCGCGACGGCTCGCACCGGCGCGTGAAGTTCCAGGCGCCGTAGCCTGGGCTGAGCGCGGAGCGCGATGCCCGGGACGGCATGACGTGAACGACAGTGCGCCAAAAGCAGAGCAGTTTGCGTAGCCCGGGCTGACCCCGGACTTGATCTGGGAGACGCCCGGGACTCATGTCGTTCCGAAGCGCCGCCCCGGGCTTCGCCCTACGGGCTCAACCCGGGCTACGTCCTTCCCCTCGAGCAGCAGCTTTTGCGACGGCCATCATGCCGCGCTCGTCGATGAATTGCACGACGGCGTCAAGCCCTTGGCCCGTCTTGAGATTCGTAAACACGAACGGCCGCTCGCCGCGCATCTTGCGCGCGTCGCGGTCCATCACCTCGAGCGACGCGCCTACCAGCGGCGCCAAATCGATCTTGTTGATCACGAGCAGGTCCGACTGGGTGATGCCGGGCCCTCCCTTGCGCGGAATCTTGTCGCCGGCGGCGACGTCGATGACGTACAGCGTGAGGTCGGAAAGCTCGGGCGAGAACGTCGCGGCGAGATTGTCGCCGCCGCTCTCTACGAAAACGATGTCGAGATTGCCGAATCGCTTCGCGAGCCGATCGACCGCTTCGAGGTTGATCGATGCGTCCTCGCGGATCGCCGTATGCGGGCAGCCTCCGGTTTCGACGCCGATGATGCGTTCGGGCGGAAGCGCGTCGTTGCGCACGAGGAATTGCGCATCCTCTTCGGTGTAGATGTCGTTGGTGACGACCGCGAGCTCGTAGCGCTCGCGCAAGCGCCGGCAAAGCGCCAGCGTGAGCGCGGTCTTACCCGACCCGACCGGGCCGCCGATCCCCACTCGCAACGGCTGTGTCATGGGCATGAGCTCAGGAGCCTGTCGGGCTTACTGTCGCGTGAGAGCAAGCCCGACAGGCTCCCTATGAACGGAATAATCGAGTGTACTGCGTCTCGTGCCGCGACGATGCCAGCGCGAGCCCGGGCGCGAAGGACGAGACGTCCTCGTCGGCGATCGAGCGAGCCAGCGTGACCGCGGCGGGAATCCGCGCCCCGAGCTCGACGAGCAGCCGCTGACCGGCGGAGTGACCGAGGGGAATCGTCTTCATCGCGGCGAGCACCTGATTCTCGAGCCACGACCAGACGTAAGCAGTCAACGCTGGCGCCGCCGGCACGTCGAATCCGCGGACGATGAGCGCGTAGGCGCCGGGCAGCGTGACAGGCGCCATCGCCGCCGCGGCCGCGGCCGCCGGCGTATCCAGGAGCTCGAGGTCGGACGCGAGCTTCACGAGCGACGATCCCATCTGTTCGGTCTCGGCGCGAAGCTCCGCCGTCTCGCGCGAAGCGCGGAACCAGTCGTTCCATTCGCCGGCTTGCGACCAGTCTCCGCGCTGTGCGGCATTGAGCAGGCGCCAGACGACGGCGGCCTCGCCGGGAGCGACGACGAGCTCCAGCGCCTCGCCGATCCAGACCTGCGCTGTGGCGGCGTCGCGGACGCCTCCGGCCGCAACGACCCATTCGAGCCCCTGCGAATAGCTGTACGCTCCGATCGGCAATGCGGGACTCGCGAGCTGCAACAGCCGCACCAGAGCCAACGTCGGTTCGAGCGGATCCAAATCGTTCATCGCCGCGGCGCGGGGCGCTGCCCGAAGTCGTGGATGATGCCCGCGTGCTTCGCCTCGCTCGAGTGGTGATGATGTCCCGCCGCGTATGCGCCCGCCTCGGGTTCGAACGGCGCCGACACCGCCGTGACCGCGAAGCCCATGCCGAGCAGCATCTCGGCTAGAACGCGATCGGCGAGAAAGCGCAGCCACCCTGCGCCGATTTCTACCGGGCAGTGGCGGTTGCCGAGATGGTAGGCCGCACGCGCGAGGCCGCCCGGGTCGGAGCTTTTCACCTCCATCACCGCCTCCGACGCGGCGATGACGCGGACGACCCGGCCGTCATCGGCGACGAGGCAGTCGCCGCCGCGCAGCACTGCGCCGCGGTCGAGGAACAGGCCCACCTCTTCACCGGACGGCAATGCGGTGCGCAAGCGGCTTTTGCGGCGCAGCTCGAAAGTTAACGTGAGCTCAACATCGGCATCCTCGTGTTTTGCGCTCCTCTGCCGAACGATCAGCATTGTCTTCAGAACAGGAAGTAACGCTGCGCCAGTGGCAGCTCCGTCGCCGGCTCGCAGGCGAGCAATTCGCCGTCGGCGCGGACGACGTAAGTTTCCGGATCGACCTCGATCTTCGGCAGCGCATCGTTGTGTTTCATGTCGCGCTTTCCGATCTTCCGCGTGTTCTTCACGGCGATGAGCGGCTTGCCGAGCTTCAGTTTGAGAACGGCCGGGTTCTTCAGCGCGGCTTTCGAAACGAACGTCACCGACGACGCGAGCGCTTTCCCGAAGGCGCCGAACATCGGCCGATAATGCACCGGCTGTGGCGTCGGGATCGAGGCGTTGGGATCGCCCATCGCCGCGGCGGCGATCATGCCGCCTTTGAGGATGAGCGATGGCTTCACCCCGAAGAATGCCGGCTTCCACAGCACGAGGTCCGCAAGCTTGCCCGGCTCCACCGAGCCGACGATGTGCGCGATTCCGTGCGCGATCGCGGGGTTGATCGTGTACTTGGCGATGTAGCGTTTGGCGCGCAGGTTGTCGTGCACGGCAGGATCGCCGCCGAGCTTGCCGCGCTGCTGCTTCATCTTGTGCGCGGTCTGCCAGGTGCGGATGATCACTTCGCCGACGCGCCCCATCGCCTGCGAGTCCGACGAGAGCATCGAGAACGCGCCCAGGTCGTGCAGGATGTCCTCCGCCGCGATCGTCTCGCGGCGAATGCGCGACTCGGCAAAGGCGACGTCCTCGGCGATCGCCGGATCGAGGTGGTGGCACACCATCAGCATGTCGAGATGCTCGTCGATGGTATTCACCGTATACGGCCGCGTCGGGTTGGTCGACGACGGCAGCACGTTGGGTTCACCGCAGGCCTTGATGATATCCGGCGCGTGGCCACCGCCCGCGCCCTCGGTGTGATAGGTATGGATCGTCCTGCCAGCGATCGCCTGCAACGTCGTCTCGACAAAGCCCGATTCGTTGAGCGTATCGGTGTGGATCGCGACCTGCACATCCATCCGGTCGGCGACCTTGAGCGCGGCATCGATCGCCGCCGGCGTCGTTCCCCAGTCCTCGTGCAGCTTCAATCCGATCGCGCCGGCTTCGATCTGCTCGGCAAGCGGGGGGAGCAGGCTCGCATTGCCCTTGCCGAGGAAGCCGAGGTTCATCGGGAACGCCTCGGCGGCCTCGAGCATGCGCTGAATATGCCAGGGTCCAGGCGTGCAAGTCGTCGCGAAGGTTCCCGTCGCCGGTCCCGTGCCTCCGCCGATCATGGTCGTGACGCCGGACATCAGCGCTTCCTCGATCTGCTGCGGGCAGATGAAATGGATGTGCGAATCGATGCCACCCGCGGTGACGATCATGCCTTCGCCGGCGATGATCTCGGTGCCCGCGCCGATGACGATATCCACCGCGGGTTGGATGTCCGGATTGCCGGCCTTCCCGAGCTTCGCGATCCGGCCGCCCTTGATGGCGATGTCGCATTTCACGACACCCCACCAGTCGATGACCAGCGCATTGGTGATTACCGTGTCGGCGCTGTCCTGGCTCACGCGCTGGCTCTGCCCCATTCCGTCGCGGATCACCTTGCCGCCGCCGAACTTGACTTCCTCACCATAGATCGTAAGGTCGCGCTCGACCTCGATGATCAAGTTCGTATCCGCGAGCCGCACGCGGTCACCGACGGTCGGTCCGAACATCTCGGCGTAAGCGGCCCGCCCGATCTTCATCGCGCCCTCTGCTTTGCAGTCTTGCTTGCTCTATTCGGCTCTTTCACTGTCTTCGGTTTTTTCGCTAGCTTGTCTAGCGGACCCATGACCGCGCCGCAAAACCCGTACACGATGCGCGCACCGGCGAGTGCGACCAGCTCGACCGTGCGCTTCTGCCCCGGCTCGAAGCGCACCGCGGTGCCCGCAGCTATGTTGAGGCGATAGCCTCGCGCCGCATCACGGTCGAATGCCAGCGCCGCGTTCGTCTCCGCAAAGTGATAGTGCGAGCCGACCTGGATCGGGCGGTCGCCCGTATTGGCAACAGCGAGCTTTCGCGTCGGGCGCCCGGCGTTGAGCTCGATGTCCCCGCTCGAGGGAAGAATCTCTCCCGGGATCATGGAATCGGATGATGCACGGTCACGAGCTTGGTTCCATCGGGAAACGTCGCTTCGACCTGGATCTCGGGAATCATTTCGGGAACCCCGTCCTGCACCTGGGCTCGCGTCAGCAGCGTGGCCCCGTGGCTCATGAGCTCGGCCACCGTGCGGCCGTCGCGTGCGCCTTCCATGATCGCCGCGCTCACGTAGGCGACCGCTTCGGGGTAGTTCAGCTTGAGGCCGCGAGCGAGCCGTCGCTCGGCGACGAGCGCTGCGGTAAAGAGCAGCAGCTTGTCCTTTTCGCGCGGAGTCAAGTCCATCGGCGGCCGTCCTCAAGTCAGGTGTTCCAGATGCGCGGCTTCACCGCTTCGCGGCCTGCCAGAGCCGGACGCGCGCGGCCCCAGAGCGTCGCAAAATAGTGCCGCGCGGCCTCCGCCGATGCGCCGCGATAGCGCGCGATAAGTAGCCCGGGCAAGCGCGTCACAGCGCTTTCGCCGTCCTCGCAGGTTACTTCCCGGCACGCCGCGATCAGCGGTTCAGGCACCTGCGGCGCGGCTGCAAGAAAGGTACCAAATACGGGCTCCCGATTCAGGCCGACCTGCGCATTCAGCAGCGACGCACCGCCGGCGATGAGCGAGCGTTCGATCCATTGCCGAGCGCCGTCGCGCAGGATGACGACTTCCTGCCGCATCCGGCCGTGACGAAATTCCTCGCCGGCATGGCGGCGACCGAGGCAGACAATCTCCCACCCGATGAACACTGCGTCTCCCCGCAGAACGACGCGCGTGCCGAGCTCGGCGATCGCGCCGTCGAAGACGATCGATTCCTGGGGCAGCCACTCGAGGAGCGCTTGCGATCCGACCGCGAATGCCAGTCGCTGCTGCGCAGGAGCGCCGGCCGAGCGATACCACTTTGCCGCGCCGGGCGTCGTGAGCTGCGCCTGTGCGAGCGCATGCACGGTGACGTCGAGGACGAGCCGATCTCCGCCGACGATACCCGCCGGCGGATGCACGACGATGTTCTGGCAGAGGGCGTCGCCCTCGGGGTAGAGCGACTTCTGCACGACCAGCGGTCCGCGATGCAACCGCCGGGCAAGCACGGTTCGGCGGCCGCAGCGCTCGTAGCCGAGCGAGAGCTCACCATGCCAGCCGGAGCTTCCGGCGTCATGCCGGAGCGATGCGTTTGCAACATCGTTCATCGCTGCAGTTTAGCGCAAGGCACAAGCGAGGTGCATTGCATCGGAACGGTATGGAGTGCACGAAACGGCTGTGAGGAGATCATCGTTGCAGGTTTGGCGGAAACGATTCTCATCTCAAAGGCGATCGTCCTTCGACAGCTTCAATGCGCGCTCGTACAATCGGTTTCGCGGCGCTCCGGTGAGCTTGACCGCCAGCCGGACGGCCTGTGCGACCGGCAATTCGGCAAGCAGCGTGCTGAGCATACGGTCGTGGGCATCGGCATTGTCTTCAGCCTGAATCGTTGCACCAGGCGCATCGACGACAAGGACGAACTCACCGCGCGCGCGCTCAGGATCGGCGGCGAGCCACGCCGGTGCCTCGCCCAGGCGACAGCGGTGAATGGTTTCGAAGCGCTTGGTCAATTCGCGCGCGATGACGAGCGCGCGCTCCGGACCCAGCGCGGCGACCAGCGCATCCAGCGTGGCTGCAATCCGGTGCGGAGCCTCATAGAAAACGAGCGCGCCGCGGTAGTCGGAGAGGCGCGTGAGCGCGGCACGGCGCGCGGTTGCGGCCGCGGGCAGGAAGCCGCGAAACAGCCACTGCGGCGCGCCGATCCCCGATGCGGACAGCGCCGCGATGACCGCGCTCGGGCCGGGTACCGGCACGACGACGAATCCAGCCTCCGCCACCGCGTGCACGAGCTCTGCGCCCGGATCGCTCACGGCAGGCGTTCCCGCGTCGCTGACCAGCGCGACGCTCTTGCCCGAGCCGAGAAGCGACACGATCTCGACGGCGCGCCGGCGCTCGTTGTGCGCGTGCAGAGACAACATTCGCGTGGCAATGCCGTGGCGCGCGAGCAGCTTGGCAGTCACGCGCGTATCCTCCGCCGCGATGACGTCGACCAAAGCCAGGACGTCGAGCGCGCGCAAGGTGATGTCGCGCAGGTTTCCGAGCGGCGTCGCGACCACATATAATGCGTTTCCGATCGCCGATATCTTCTCGCCTGTCGTCACGCCGACGATCCCTTTCCGATGGCCGCTACGCATCCAACTCTGCCGCGCGTGCGCGCTACTCTCCTGCTGTTCCTCGCCGCCTCGCTCCTCGTCGCGTGCGCGGCTCCCGGTCCATTGTCCAGATCGCGTCCGGGAGCCGCAACCACGGCGCCGCCGTCACCGGCCCCAACCGCCCCTGCACCGACCTACCCGCCGCCCGAAGTACCGATCCCGCCACTCGTCGCGCCCGCGCCTACGCCGACGATTGTGACGCGACCAAGCTCGGACACGATTTGCCTTGTCCTGCCTCTGGAATCGCCGGCCTACGGCCCTGCCGCCGCAGCGGTCAAAGCCGGGTTCCTCGCCGCCGCCAATGCGGCCGGAAGCGCATCGCGTACGCGAATCATCGCGCACGGCGACGACGGTGTGCTGCCCGCCTTCGCCGCGGCAGCCGAATCCGGTGCGGCGCTGGTCGTCGGGCCGCTCACCCGTGACGACCTGAAGACGGTGCTGGCCCTGGCGCTGGCGAGGCCGCGGATGCTGGCCTTGAACCAGCAGGAAGATGGTTCCGCATTGCCCGACGAAGTGTACGCGCTCAGCCTCTCCGTCGAGAGCGACGCGGAGCTTCTCGCGCGGCGCGCGTATGCCGACGGCGCCCGCACCATGGCTACCGTCGCCAGCGACGCGCCGCTGCAACGCAGGTTCAAGGCCGCGTTCTCGGCTGCCTGGCGGCGGACCGGTGGCTCGACCATGCGCGATTATCGATTCGACGCGCATCCCGAGGTATTGAGCCTGTTGCGGCGAGAGCTCACCGCGCGCCCGTCCGATGCGATGCTGCTCGCGGTCAACTCCGACGAGGCACCGCTCGCGAAGTCGTTTCTGCCGCCGGGACCCGTCTACGCAAGCAGCCAGATCGCAGACGGCCTGCCCGCGCCGATGCTGCGCGACCTCGAGGGCGTACGTTACGTCGAGATTCCGTGGCTGGCGGATCCAGCCGGCGTGATATTCGCCCGCCTGCCGCACACGAGCCTGGGCGACCCGGTGCTCGACCGCCTGTATGCGCTCGGGCTCGATGCATTCGCGATCGCCGAGCTGCTCGCCAATCCGATTCCGCCGGATCGCGTCGAGTTCGAAGGCGCGACCGGGCATCTCTCGCTCGCGCCCACCCATGTCTTTGTCCGCGAAGGCCAAGTCATGGTGATACGCGCCGGTCAGCTAGTGCCATACACACCGACGCCATGAACCGTGGCGCCGCGGCCGAAGCGCTCGCGGCAAGTTACCTTGCAGCGTGCGGGCTTACGATCGTTCAACGCAACTATCGCTGCCGCGGCGGCGAAATCGATCTCATCGCCCGCGACGGAGAAATGCTGGTCTTCGTCGAAGTACGGCTGCGGCGCAATCGGGCGTTCGGCACCGCAGCCGAAAGCATCACCGCTGCCAAGCGCCGACGGTTGCGGCTCGCGGCCCGGCATTATCTCGCCCGACTCCGACATGAGCCGCCGTGTCGCTTCGATGCGGTGTTGCTCGACGCGCTAGCGACCGCAAACATCGAGTGGCTGCGCGGCGTGGAGGGCATCTGAACGCGGGCCCCCTAGTGAAAGTTGCTACAATCGTTTCCGATGGATACGACACACCGCATCCGGGCGCACTTTGCCGATAGCGCGCAGCTCAAGCTTGCCGCGGTCGACGTCATGACGCCCCACATCGCGCGGGCCGCCGCCTTGATGACCGATTGCCTGCTCGCCGACGGCAAGATACTCGCCTGCGGCAACGGTGGCTCGGCGTCCGACGCCCAGCATTTCGCGGCCGAGATGGTCGGTCGGTTCGAGCGCGAGCGACCTGAGCTGCCCGCGATCTCGCTCGCCACCGACACCTCGATCCTGACCGCGATCGCCAACGATTACGATTTCGCGCAGGTGTTTGCCAGGCAGGTCCGGGCACTGGGCCACGCCGGAGATATCCTCCTCGCGATCTCGACGTCCGGCAATTCGGGCAACGTCGTGGCCGCGGTCGATGCCGCACACGAGCGCGGCATGCGCATCGTCGCGCTGACCGGCAGGGGCGGCGGTCGCGTCGGCGAACTCGTAAAGGTCGACGATGTCCATCTCTGCGTGCCGCACTCGGTCACGGCACGGATCCAGGAAGTGCACCTGCTCACCATCCACTGCCTCTGCGACGCTATCGACGCGAGCTTGCTCGGAGACGAAGCATGATCATGCATCCGCTTGGGCGCGCCGCCGCGCTCTTGTTCTTCACGGCCACGATTCCCGCGCTGTTGCTGCAAGGCTGCATTCCGCTGGCGATCACTGCGGCGGGCGGCACGGCGCTGGTCGCGACCGACCGTCGTTCGACCGGAGCGCAGCTCGACGACGAGATCATCGAGGACAAGATCGTCGCAACGGTGGTGCAGCGCTTCAAGGGCGCCTTCCACGTCAATGCCACGAGCTACAACGGCATCGTGCTGCTGACGGGCGAAGTGCCGGCCGAGGGCGCGAAGGCGGACATCGGCGAAATCGCGCGCACAACGCCGAAGGTTCGTGCCGTGCAGAACGAGCTCGTCGTCGGCGCCGTTACCGATCTGGGTTCGCGCAGCAACGATACGCTGATCACCTCCAAGGTAAAGGCGAGATTCGTCGAGGCGAACAGGTTCCAGATCAATCACGTCAAGGTCGTGACCGAGCGCGGCGTCGTGTATCTGCTGGGACTCGTGCGTCGCGACGAGGGCGACGCCGCTGCCGACATCGCCCGTACGACCAGCGGCGCGCAGCGGGTCGTGAAGGTCTTCGAATACGTCGCTGGATGACGACGCGCGGGAGCACGGCGCCCGAGCCCGGCTTCGCCGCCAAGATCGCGACGCGCGCAGCGCTCGCCGGACGTATCCTCGCGCTGCCGCGGCCGCAGGTATTCACCAACGGCGTATTCGACATCCTCCACCGCGGTCACGTGACCTATCTCGATCGCGCCCGCAGCCTCGGGGCATCGCTCATCGTCGGCGTCAATACCGACGCTTCGGTGCGCCGCCTCGGCAAGGGAGACGACCGGCCGGTTAATGCCCTTGCCGATCGCGTCGCGGTTCTCGCCGCGCTCGAGGCGGTCAGCCTGGTCGTCGCATTCGACGAGGACACGCCGCTCGCACTCGTATTGGCCTGCCATCCGGACATCATCGTCAAGGGAGGCGACTATTCGGCCGCGACGACGGTTGGCGCGGCGGAGGTGATCGCCTGGGGCGGACGCTTCGAGGCGATTCCCGTCGTTCCTGAATGCTCGACGTCTGCGCTGCTGGCAAGGATTCGGCGCTAGATGCGCTGATATACTTGAACATTGAACCGCGGCCTCCAATGTATCAATCGCTCGATCCCGTTCGATTGCAGACGTTGCTCCAAGGCGCCGCGCCACCCCAGCTCATCGACGTGCGCAGCGCTGCCGAGATCGCGCGCGGTGCGATTGCGGGCGCGACGCACATCGAGCTTTCGGCTCTTCCGGCCCGCGCCGCCGAGCTCGATCCGGAGGCGCCGTGCCTCCTGTACTGCCTCTCAGGCGCACGATCTGCGCAGGGTTGCGCATATCTCGCTCGGCGCGGTTTCCGGCGGCTTTATCATCTCGACGGCGGGATCGCGGCCTGGGCCAAGGCCGGATTGCCCGTCACTCTCTAGGAATCAGCGATGGAACAGACGCTCTCGATCGACCGCGAAGTCGATGCCAGAGGACTCAATTGTCCGCTGCCTATCCTGCGCACCAAAAAAGCGCTGAACGACATGAAGAGCGGGCAGGTGCTGCGCATCCTCGCCACCGACCCGTCGGCGCTGCGCGACTTCGAGGCTTTTGCCAAGCAGACCGGCAACGAGCTCTTGCAACACGTCGAACAGGACGGCGTGTTCTCGTTCCTGGTCAGGCGGAGATAGCCGCCAGGCGGCCGCAACGCTTGCAGCGGTCTTTCGCTTGAGGCCGCGGCCGCTGCGTCACTACCGAGCATTCAAACGCATCGCATGGCGACCGCTACGCCCGCCGTCGTAGAACTGACCAAGGAAAATTTTGCGCAGTCGATCGACGGCCGCGCCTTTGCGGTGGTCGATTTCTGGGCGCCATGGTGTGGTCCCTGCCGCGCGTTTGCACCGGTTTTCGCGGCGGCCGCGGACCGGCATCCCGACCTGCTGTTCGCGAAAGTGAATACGGAAGAGCAGCAGGAGCTGGCCGCGCACTTTCATATCCGATCGATTCCGACGCTGATGATTTTCCGCGACAACTTCATCGTGTTTGCGCAACCGGGAGCGCTGTCCGCGAGTGCGCTCGAGGAGGTGCTCGCCGCAGGTTTTACGCTCGACATGGACGCGGTGCGGCGCGAAGCGTCGGCGCAGCAGAGCGAGGCCGATGCGAAGCGCGCCTGACTCGGACTCGCGGCCGCAGTCGGCATCCACCGGCACGACCGCGGCCGCCGCGGTCGCATGGTCATCTGCGGTATCGATTCAGGAAATCGAGGACGATACCCTTCTGGCTCTTCTCGATCGCCGCGTCGAGGCTGCGGTCTCCGGGGTCGTATTGCGCCGCTTTCCGAAATGCGGTGATTGCATCCTGGTGGTAGCCCTGCGCCTGCATCGCGTACCCCAGGCAGCGCCACGGCTCGGGGTTCCAGAATTCGAGGTTGGACCATGCCTGACAAAGCTCCCCCGCTCGCCGCCAATTGCCCGCATTCAGCATGCGCGGCCCCTCGCCGCGGAGCAGCGCGAGTCGCGCCTGCCGTTCGGCGAACAATGCAGCGGTATCGACGTCGTTGACGGCCGGATTGCGGATCTGCGGCGCAGCGACATTGGGCGAGGGCGCGGTCGGTGTGCGATCGATCGAGCCGATCTTGCCCACATCGCCCTGAAATCCGTACGACAACAGCGACGGCGGCGAGGGGACCCAGGATACGATCGCCGTCTTAGCCATCGCGATCGAGTCGGCCATCGGCTCATGCCAGGCGACACCGTAGAGCCAAAGCATCGCGGCGAGGCCGACGACACCCGTGACCGTGTTGAGTACACCCGGCGGGCTGTGCGTGACCAAGCAGTCCTCCGCGAAATCCCAGTCGGTTTCGCCGTTCTGCGCGACGGTTTCATACGCGACGGCAATCAGGATTGGTGCCAGCAAGGGGAAGCCGCAGGCTATCCCCTCCCACCACACCCGGAACGCGCGGCGCAATGCGCGCTGCAATTGCGCACGCACGTCACGCCTTGCGTACGCATCGCTGATCGAGAACTGAAGATAGACGCCGAACAGCCATTTGCCCGGCGTCTGCTGCAGCGCTGCGATCAGCAGCGCCTCGACGGGCACCCAGGTCACAGTGATCAGCATTGGCGCGACCAGCGGATGGCCGACCCAGAACGCCGCCTGGTCGCCGATCAGACCGGCGCCGTGCAGCTCGGACAGGAGCAGCGCCAGCATGAGGCCCCAGATGGCGTAATCGAACAGGCGCGCCGCGAGACGGTTCCACGGCCGCGGCTCACTCGTCCGGCCGGCTTTCGCGCGCTCGAGCTCCGCCATGCGCAACTGGAAGATCCAGCTCGCGTCTTCCTGTGGCGCATCGGTTCCCAGAAAGACGCTTTTCTCGCGGCGCCAGTTAAGTATGGCGATATCGGTCTGTGGCATCAGCGCCGGTAACGACACGACCCGGCGTCGTCGCACGAATGCGATACCGTGCACCACGCCGTAAACCAGCGCCAGGATGAGCAGCGTGAGCGTCAGCCACACCAGGACCTGCTTGGCAACCAGCACTGCGTCGGCCGGCGTGACGAAGACGATGGCGCCCGCGATGAAGGCGCCGAAGAGCGTGCACAATGCAAGGCGCCCCGCGACGGTGCGTCCGAACGACGCGACGACGCGCTCGGTCAGTCCCGGGTGGTGCAGCGTCTTCTGCAGCGAGCCGCCCGATGAGGTCAGCACGCGCTCCTCGGCGATGTCGATCACATCGTCGCCGGCTTGCGTGGCAGTGCCGGTTCCGGCATCGGCAGCTACATTCGAGACGAAGTGCGCGATGCGCTGCTCGGTGGTCGCCTCGGTCGTGACCGCGAGCTCCTGATCGTATCGCTGGCGCTGCCCGGGATCGCTCAGTATGCGGCTCGCATGATTGATGAACCGGAGCGCTTCTTCGACGTTGCCCTGCCCGTCGCGCGTCTTCGCATAATACTTGCGGATCAGACGGCGCAACGCGGCGCGCACCTCCTCATCCGAGGCGGCCTGCGGGATTCCCAGAGCTTCGTACAGCGTTGCTTTCATGGCCGCGACCGCGGCAAAATGCAACGAATTTTGACGTTTGAATATTCCGGTAATTAGCCCGCCATTGCAAGCTGCAGGCTCGGCGCGGTTCACAACGCGCAAAGGACTGGCGCTGCGCGGCACACGCTGCCGCTGTGCGTCACGTCGGCGAGAAAAGGGCGGCTGTCGAAGCCGCCCTTTCGATAAAAGAAGCGGCTCCGAAGCCGCCTTTTCGATAAGCCGCCGGGACGGCTCGTTCGCCGTTACTCGCCCTGCTTGCCTTCGCGTTGCGAAAGCTTCTCGCGGATGCGCGCCGACTTTCCGGAACGCCCGCGCAGGTAGTACAGCTTGGCGCGGCGGACGTCGCCCTTGCGCTTGACCTCGATGCTCGCAATCAGCGGCGAATACGTCTGGAACGTGCGCTCGACGCCCTCGCCGCTCGAGATCTTGCGCACGACGAACGACGAGTTGAGCCCGCGATTGCGCTTTGCAATCACGACGCCCTCGTACGCCTGCACGCGCTTGCGATCGCCTTCCACGACGTTGACGTTGACGATGATCGTATCGCCGGGCGCGAATTCGGGGACCGTCTTGCCCAGGCGGGCAATCTCTTCCTGCTCCAGTTGGTCGATGATGTTCATGCAGCGTCTCTCCACTCGTTTACGGATAATGCGGCTTTCGGCCATGCGCGCGAGCTTTAGGTCGCCGCCCGATGCACGCGTTTGCCCTATGTTACCGCTGGCTTCTGCCGGCTTCTCGTTCCCGCCTGAATTCGTCGAGCAGGAGCGCTTCCTCGTCGCTCGTGCCGCGCGCGGCGAGCAGTTCCGGACGCCGCAACCACGTTCGCCCCACCGCCTGCTTCAGGCGCCAGCGCGCGATTGCCGCATGGTCGCCCGACAGCAGCACCGCCGGCACCGCGCGTCCTTCGTACACTTCCGGCCGCGTGTAGTGCGGGCAATCGAGCAGGCCGTCGACGAAGGAATCCTCCACGCTCGACTGCGCATCGTTCAACACGCCGGGCAATTGCCGCACGATCGCGTCGATCAGCAACAACGCCGGCAGCTCGCCCCCCGAGACGACGAAATCGCCGATCGAGAGCTCCAGATCGACGGTGCGCTCGATGAGCCTCTCATCGACGCCCTCGTAGCGACCGGCAATGACCACCAAGCCCGGCTCGGCCGCCAGCTCGATGACTCGCCGGTGCCGCAGCGGCTCGCCTTGCGGCGACATGTAAATCACGCGAGCTCTCGACACGCCCCTGCTCGAAAGCCGCTCCCGCGCCGCGCCGATCGCCTGTTCCAACGGCTCCGCCAGCATGACCATGCCCGGCCCGCCGCCGTACGGCCGATCGTCGACGCTCTTATGACGATCGGTGGCGAAATCCCGCGGATTCGTCGTCGCCAGCGTCCACATTGCGCGCTCGCGCGCCCTTCCGGTCACTCCATACGACGCGGCAGCTTCCACCAAGTCGGGAAACAGCGTAACGATCTCGATGTGCATCGCCTTCGCGTTCCCGTCACCGCATCTTTCCGCCTCGCCCCTCGCCTTCTCCTGCAACCGCAAGAGCCATCCAATCAATAATCCGGTTGCCAGTCGACGACGATCCGGCGTCCGGCAACATCGATCGTATCGACGTAGGCCGGCACCAGTGGTATCAGCCGTTCGCCGTCATCGCCACGCCCTTCCGCCGCCACCCGCAGGACCGGATGCGCGCCCGTCTCCAGCACGCTGCCGACCCGTCCGAGCCTTACGCCGGTGCGGGTGATCACCGCAAGCCCGACGAGGTCCGCCAGATAAACTTCGCCCGCAGCGAGCGCGGGCAGCGAACCCCTCGGTACACCGATAGCCGCGCCTCGCCATGGCGCCACTTCTTCGCGCCGATTCATTCCCTCGAGCCGCGCTACCAGCATGTCAGCATGCACGCGCGCCTCGAGCACCGCAAACTCCAGCCATCGATCATCGCCCGTTGCGAGCCACCACGCCCGGTACGCGAGCAAACCATCGGGTGAGGCAGTGAAAGTACGCGCCTTGATCCAACCTTGCACGCCGTAGGCGCCGATCACGCGCCCCATGACGACAACTTCCGTCGCCAGGCTGACCTCGTTCGCCTTAAGCAGCGGTCGCCTGTGCGCCCGCCGCGGCTTTCGTTACCCCGGCCCGCTTGACCAAGCCCGCGACCGTATCCGACAGCTTGGCGCCCTTGTTCTTCCAGTGATCGATGCGTTCCAGCGAAAGGCGCAGCGCTTCTTCGCCTTCGGCGGCAATCGGGTTGTAGAAACCGACGCGCTCGATAAATCGACCGTCGCGACGGTTGCGCGAATCGGCGACGACGATATTGAAGAACGGCCGCTTCTTGGCGCCGCCTCGGGCCAGTCTGATCACTACCATGAAAAATACCTGCTTTCGCCGGAAAAAGACATTGATTATATGATGAAAACCTTATTCGTGGCAAATGCCTTGCCCAGGCGCACCACTCGGTTGCTAGCGCAGTCCCGTAAACCCGCCGCGAAAGGTCCGCAGCATCTTCTGCATGCCTCCTCTGGCGACCATTTTCATCATCTTCTGGGCCTGGTCGAACTGCGCCAGGAGGCGATTGACTTCCTGCACGGAAACGCCTGCTCCCGCCGCGACGCGGCGCTTGCGCGACGCCTTCAGCAGCTCGGGGCGCAAGCGCTCAGCCGGCGTCATCGCGTTGATGATGCCCTCCAAGCGGCGGATGGCACGATCATCGGCCTGCGCTGCCTGCGCGGCCCGCGCGAGCTCGCCCGGAAGCTTGTCGAGCAGGCCCTGCACACCGCCCATTTTGCGCATCTGGCCGATCTGCGCCTTGAAGTCGTCGAGGTCGAAGCCTTTCCCCGACTTGACCTTCCTGGCCAGCTTGACCGCCTCATCGCGATCGACCTGCTTGTGCGCCTCCTCGATCAGGGTCAGCACATCGCCCATGCCGAGGATGCGCGAGGCCATGCGTTCCGGGTGAAAAACCTCGAGGCCGTCGACCTTCTCGGAGATACCGGCGAATTTGATCGGAGCGCCGGTCACCTGCCGCACCGATAGTGCCGCGCCGCCACGCGCGTCGCCGTCGAGCTTCGTCAGCACGACGCCTGTCAGCGGCAGCGTTGCGGCAAAGGCCTTGGCAGTGTTGACCGCATCCTGGCCCTGCATTGCATCGACGACGAACAGCGTTTCCGCGGGACGCAGCGCCGCGTGCAACGCAGCGATCTCGCGCATCATCGCCTCGTCGATCGCGAGCCGTCCCGCGGTGTCGACGATCAGCGCGTCGTGATAGTGCTTGCGCGCCCAATCGAGCGCGGCGAGCGCGATGGCCACCGGCTCTCCCGCTGGCGTCGTCGGAAAGCAGTCGACGCCTAGCTCTTTCGCCAGCGTCGCGAGTTGCTCCATCGCCGCGGGGCGGTACACGTCGCAGCTTACGAGCAGCACTTTCTTGCGCGAGTCATCGCGCAAGAGCCGGGCAAGCTTGGCCGCGGTCGTCGTCTTGCCGGAGCCCTGCAAACCCGCCAGGAGGATCACAGCCGGCGGCGTCGTGGCGAGGTCGAGCGGTGCAGCGCCGCCGCCCATCAGCGCCGCAAGCTCGCGCTGAACGACGCCGATCAGCGCCTGGCCCGGCGAAAGTGAGCTCAAGACTTCCTGTCCGAGCGCCTTGTCGCGGACTACAGCGATGAACTGCTTGACCACCGGCAACGCCACGTCGGCTTCGAGCAGCGCGAGACGAACTTCGCGCAACGCGGCCTGGATATTGTCCTCGGTGAGACGCGCCTCGCCGCGCAGTGCCTTCACGACTCGTCCAAGCCGCTGGGTCAGATTGTCGAGCATCGGAAAGCGTTCCTGGCTTGCATGAGATGGCGCGACGACCGTGTCGCACCCTTGGTGTAAACTCGACCGGAGTAAGACGCCGGTCCGTGACGATTTTACTCTACTTGCTGGTCCCGGCCGCCTACCTGGCGGCGGCAACGTTCGAATGGAAGCGGCTCGCGCCGGGCATTCGTGCGCCGGCGGCGCACGTCGGCACGATTGCGGGCTGGCTCGCCGCGGGCGCACTCGCAGGGCACACGGCGCTTGTCGTCGGTGCGGTCTTCACTCGCGAAGGTCTCGACGTGAGCCTCGTCAACGCCTTGTCCGCCGTTGCCGGGCTCACCGCCCTGATCGCATGGATTGGCAACCTGACGCGCACGCTTCCCGGCGTTGCCGCCGTCGCCTTGCCGGTTGCGGCGATCGGCGCACTGCTGCCCGCGCTGTTCCCGAACCCGCATCGCTTTTCCTTCGCCGACGAGCACTGGGCGGCGCTGCACATCGCGGTCGCGCTGATCGCGTATGCGCTTTTTTTCGTCGCCGCGCTGCAGGCG
The DNA here is from genome assembly GCA_036395475.1 of Casimicrobiaceae bacterium. Lineage (GTDB taxonomy): Bacteria > Pseudomonadota > Gammaproteobacteria > Burkholderiales > Casimicrobiaceae > PALSA-1003. The sequence goes on along the minus strand of DASWDF010000073.1, from coordinate 26,777 downwards.
CTGGTATTGCTGGGACTCGAGCGGCGGCTGCACCGCGCGCTGCCCGATCTCGCAGCCGAGACGTCGCCGCCGCTGCTCACGCTGGAGCATTTCCTGTTTCGGCTGGTCGGCGTCGGCTACGCGCTGTTGACCTTGACGCTCGCAAGCGGCGTTCTGTTTTCCGAGGAAGTGTTCGGCAAACCGCTGCGGTTCACGCACAAGATCGTGTTCTCGTTGCTCGGCTGGCTGGTGTTCGGCGCGCTGCTGTTCGGTCGCCATCGCTACGGCTGGCGCGGCCGCACGGCGCTGCGCTGGATCCTCGCGGGCACGGCACTGCTGGTTGTCGCCTACGTGGGCAGCAAGTTCGTGCTCGAGGTGATTCTCGGCCGCTAAGAACCTAAGGAACCTGACCGCGGCGCGGATTTCTTGACAGAGGCGGCGCGCAGCCAAATACTGGCCGCAACTGTCGTACGGCTCAACCAGCTTGGACGATATTCCCTTAAGCAGTCTCTTTGCCGCTCTGGCGGCGCTGCTCTTGGCCTCAGGTTTCTTCTCGATGGCCGAGACGGTGATGATGGCGGTCAATCGCTATCGGCTGCGGCACCGGGCGAAGCAGGGAGCTCGCGGCGCCAAGCTCGCTCTCTCGCTGCTCGCCCAGACCGACAAGCTGCTCGGCGTGATCCTTCTCGGCAACACGTTGATCAACGCAGCCGCAGCAACGATGACGGCGGTGATCACCAAACGGCTGTTCGGCGAAGGCGAAGCCGCGCTCGCGCTGGGCACCGTGGCGATTTCATTTGCACTCCTAGTGTTCGCCGAAATCACGCCGAAGGTGGCCGGCGCCGCGCATGCCGACCGGCTCGCGCCGCTGGTGAGCTTCGTGCTGGCGCCGATGCTCAAGATCGCCACGCCGGTCGTATGGTTCGTCAACCTATTCGTGCGCGGCTTGCTCAAGCTGCTGAGGATCCAGCCCGAGGGTGAAGGCCACGCGCCGCTCACGCTGGAAGAGCTGCGCTCGCTGGTGCTCGAGGGCCAGTACATTCGTGGCAAGCACCGGGCGATGCTCGCAAACCTTATGGATCTCGACGCCATCAGCGTCGATGACGTCATGACCCCGCGCAGTCAGATCGAAGCGATCGATCTCAACGCCAAGCCGACGTTGCTGGCGCAACAGCTCGCCAACAGTTACCACACGCGGCTGCCGGCGTACGAAGACGAGCTCGACAACATCGTCGGCATCATCCACGTGCGACAGGTCCTGCGCCTGCTCCAAGCCGACGAGCTCGACTCGGCACAATTGCGTACGATTCTGCGGCCGCCGTATTTCATTCCGGCGGGTACTCCACTGCTTGCCCAGTTGCAGCAGTTCCAGGCAGGCCGCCAGCGGCTCGGCCTCGTCGTCGACGAATACGGCGAATTGCTGGGCCTGGTATCGCTCGAGGACATCCTCGAGGAGATCGTCGGAGAATTCACGACACAGGCGCCGGGCGGCGCCGAGACATTCCAGCGCGAACCCGACGGCAGTGTTGTAGTCGACGGAATGGCTTCGCTGCGCCTGCTCAATCGCAAGCTCGGTACTGCGTTTCCGCTCGATGGACCCAAGACGCTCAACGGCCTGATCGTCGAACATCTTGGCGAAATCCCCGGAGCAGGCGCGAAGTTTCGGCTCGCGGGCCAAGCGATCGAAATCCTTCAGGTCCAGGACCGTGCAGTGAAGGTGGTCAAGCTGTTGCCTCCAGTCGGCCGAAGCGCTGCGCCAGCTTTACAAACCAGCGGCGAGCAGGCATCATCGATAAGTTAAGTTTTATGCGTCTGGAATAATTCGCCGACCGCGGTGGAATCGCGCTGAGGCGGACCAGATCACGGATCAATCCGCCAAACGTCATGGCAACGCACGCGGCAACACGAACGATCAGCGGCCTCGCCCGGGCCATGGTGCAGCACGGGCTTTTGTCGGAGTACGACGCCGAGACCCTGCAAAGTCAGGCGCAGGCAGCCAACATCGGTTTCGTCGAGCAGATGTTGCTCTCGAAGCGGATGACCGCGATGCAAGTGGCGATGTTCGCGTCGCGCGCGTTCGGCACGCCGATCATGGACTTGAGCGGCTTCGACATCGATCATATCGACAAGGATCTGATCGACGCGAGATTGGCCGCCAGCCGTCGCGCGCTGCCGCTCCACAAGCGCGGCAACCGGTTGTTTGTCGCGGTGTCGGATCCGGCCAATCTGCAGGTGCTCGACGAGGTCCGGTTCAAGACTAATCTCGTCGTCGACGCGGTCGTCGTCGAGGATGACAAGCTCGCCCAGACGATTGCCAAGTTCACCGAAACGACGGGCCAGAAAATCTCGAATCTGGTCAGCGCCGAGGATCTCGAAATCGACGTCGAGTCCGGCGCCAGGCCGGCGGAGGACGAAGCCAATCCCGATGTCGACGATGCACCCGTTGTCCGGTATCTCCAGAAGATCCTCGTCGATGCTATCGGCGCGGGCGTTTCCGACATCCATTTCGAGCCCTACGAGCGGTTCTACCGCATCCGTTATCGTCTCGACGGCCAGCTGATGGACATCGCGCAGCCTCCGCTCGCGATCAAGGACAAGATGGCGTCCCGGATCAAGGTGATCTCCAAGCTCGACATTTCGGAAAAGCGCGTGCCGCAGGACGGCCGGATGAAGCTGGTCCTGTCGAAGAATCGGGCGATCGATTTCCGCGTGAGCACGCTGCCGACGCTTTACGGCGAAAAGCTCGTTTTGCGGATCCTCGATGCCGCAGGCATCAAGCTCGGCGTCGAGGCGCTGGGCTACGAGCCCGACCAGCAGCAACTGCTCCTCGAAGCGATCCGGCGCCCGTACGGAATGATCCTGGTCACCGGTCCCACGGGCAGCGGCAAGACGGTGTCGCTCTACACCTGCCTCAATATCCTCAACCAGCCTGGCGTCAACATCTCGACGGCCGAGGATCCGGCGGAAATCCAGGTCGCGGGCATCAATCAGGTCAACTTGAACGAGAAGGCCGGCCTCACCTTCGCCACGGCGCTCCGCGCGTTCCTGCGCCAGGACCCCGATATCATCATGGTCGGCGAGATCCGCGATCTCGAGACCGCTGATATCGCGGTCAAGGCGTCGCAGACCGGCCATCTCGTGCTGTCCACGCTGCACACCAACGACGCCCCCGCGACGCTGATGCGGCTCGCGAACATGGGCGTTGCGCCGTTCAACATCGCATCCTCGGTCATCCTGATCACCGCCCAGCGTCTGGCGCGCAAGCTCTGCACGCAGTGCAAGCGGCCCGAGGACATCCCGCCGGAAGCGCTGCTGCAGGCCGGCTTCGGCGAAGAGGATCTCGACGGCTCATGGCAGGCGTTCGGGCCGGCGGGCTGCGACGCCTGCAAGGGCACCGGCTATAAGGGTCGTATGGGGATCTACGAGGTAATGCCGATTACCGACGAAATGCGCCAACTCATCATGCGCGGCGCGAACGCCCTCGAGATCGCCGAGCAGGCGCAGAAGGAAGGGGTGAAGAATCTTCGCCAATCCGGCTTGCTGAAGGTCAAACAGGCCGTGACCTCCCTCGAGGAAGTCGAAGCGATTACCAACGAGTAACCCACGGAAGTCACCACTATGGCCACCGCGATTGCGCAGCGCAGAGACACCCGGGTCAAGGAATATACGTATCTCTGGGAAGGCACCGACCGCAACAACCGCAATGTGCGTGGCGAAATCAAAGCTGCGTCCGAGACGGTTGTCACTTCCAATTTGCGGCGGCAGGGCATCCGCATCAGGAAGCTCAAACGGCAGACCTTTCGTGGCGGCGGCAGGGTCAACGAGAAGGACATCACGTTTTTCACCCGCCAGCTCGCGACGATGCTGAGGGCCGGCGTGCCGCTGCTGCAGGCATTCGAGATCGTCGCCCGCGGCCACCGCAATCCGCGCTTCGCGCGGCTGATGATGGACATCAAGGGCCGCGTCGAGGCGGGCTCCAGCTTATCGCAGGCCTTCCGCGAGCATCCGGCGCAGTTCGACGCACTGTATTGCAATCTGGTCAACGCGGGCGAAACCGCGGGCATGCTCGACGGCATCCTGGAGCGGCTGGCCACATACAAGGAAAAGATCCTCGCCCTCAAGAGCAAGATCAAGTCGGCGATGTTCTATCCGATCTCGGTGGTCACGGTGGCGATCATCGTCGTGTGGATCATCATGGTGTGGGTGATCCCCGCGTTCAAGCAGGTCTTCAAGAGCTTCGGCGCGGATCTGCCGGCGCCGACATTGATCGTGATGGCGATTTCGGATTTCTTTGTCGCGTACTGGTGGCTGATGCTCGGGATCATCATCGGTACGATATTCGGTTTCTTTTTCCTCCTGCGAAGGTCGACCGCGTTCCGCTACGCGGTGGACCGGCTCTCGCTGAAGCTGCCGATCATCGGCGGCATTCTCGAAAAGGCCACTATCGCGCGCTGGACGCGCACGCTCGCAACCATGTTCGCGGCCGGTGTGCCGCTCGTCGAGTCGCTTGACGCGGTCGCGGGCGCGTCCGCAAACGCGGTATATATCGCCGGCACCCGCAAGATCCAGAACGAGGTCAGCACCGGTACGAGCCTGACCAACGCGATGCATAACACGGGCCTGTTTCCGTCGATGGTGCTGCAGATGACACAGATCGGCGAAGAGTCCGGGTCTCTCGATGGCATGCTGTCTAAGGTCGCCGACTTCTACGAGCGCGAAGTGGATGATGCAGTAACGGCGTTAACGAGCCTGCTCGAGCCGATCATCATCGTGTTTCTCGGCGTCGTGATCGGAGGTCTCGTGGTCGCGATGTACCTGCCGATCTTCAAGCTCGGATCGGTCGTCTGACGGTCGCGCGCGTTAAGCGCATGCCGGCGATACTGACGGATCCGCTGGTGGCGGCGGTCGTCAGCGGCATCGTCGGCCTGTGCGTCGGCAGCTTTCTCAACGTCGTCATTCACCGGCTTCCGATGATGCTCGACCGCGGCTGGCGCGCGCAATGCGCGGAGCTCTCGGGTGAACCTCCGCCCGAGCTGCCACCGTATAACCTGATCACGCCGCGCTCGCAGTGCCCCGCCTGCGGCCACCGCATCGGAGCGCTCGAGAACATACCCGTCTTGAGCTTTCTGTTCCTGCGCGGGCGCTGTTCGGCCTGCGCCGCGCCGATCTCGGCCAGATACCCCTTCGTCGAGGTGCTGACGGGCGCACTAACTGTTGCGGCGGTCCTGCGCTTCGGCGTCACGCCCGCCGCCGCTGCAGCCTGTTTGTTTCTCTGGTCGCTCATTGCGCTGACCTTCATCGACTTCGACACCCAGCTGCTCCCTGATTCGATCACGCTTCCGCTGTTGTGGGGTGGATTGCTTGCCAACGTCGCGGGTTTCGTGCCGGGGGTAAGCCTGCGCGATGCCGTCGTCGGCGCCATCGCCGGTTACGTCGCGCTCTGGGCGATCTATTGGCTGTTCAAGCTCGTCCGGGGGAAGGAAGGCATGGGCTACGGCGACTTCAAGCTGCTCGCAGCGCTCGGCGCCTGGCTCGGCTGGCAGATGTTGCCGCTGATCGTTCTGCTGTCGTCATTGGTGGGCGCCATTATCGGCATCGGCCTGGTCGTGTTCAAGGGCCGCGATCACCAGATTCCTCTGGCGTTCGGCCCCTATCTCGCGATTGCAGGAGCGATTGCGCTGTTCTTCGGCAGGTCGCTGATCTCGCTCTATCTTCCGGCGTAGCCGTGACTTGGAGCACCTACGTCGTAGGCCTGACCGGTGGCATCGGAAGCGGGAAGACGGCGGTGGCGGAGGCGTTCGCGGCGCTGGGCGTCGAAATCGTCGATACCGACGCCCTCGCGCACAGCCTGTCCGCGGTGGATCAACCCGGCTTCGCTGCGATCCGCGACGCGTTTGGTGACGGCATCCTGCGACCCGACGGCGAGATCGACCGAGACGCGCTGCGACGGCTCGTTTTCGCCGATGCCTCCGCGCGATCGCGCCTGGAAGCCGCGCTACACCCGTTGATCGGCGCCGAGGTCGCACGCCGAGTCGAACACTGGTCCGGCCCCTACGGCTTGATCGTCGTACCGCTTCTGCTCGAGCGCAAAGGCCTTCGCTCCTTGGTCGACAGGATCCTCGTCGTCGACTGTCCTGAAGAGGAACAGGTTCGCCGCGTCGTTGTGCGCAACGGGCTCGCGCCCGCGGAGGTGCGAGCGATCATGGCAACACAGCTCGATCGCCAGCAACGGCTCGCCGCTGCCGATGATATTCTCGACAATGCCGGCACGCCGGATGCGATCGCACCGCAGGTCCTCGTCCTCGATAACCGCTACCGCAGACTGGCGGCATCCGATTCCGGCTGATAGAGATGCGATGGCTGAGCCAATTCACGCCGGCCTTGGTGCACAATGTCGCCACTGCGACGGCCAGCCATGGACGTGATCCGGTACGAGCACCCGCTCAATGAGCGCATCCGCACGTTGATGCGGCTGGAGGATCTGTACGGTCGCGCGCTGTTCTTCACCGGCGAGACCGCGCCGGCCGATCACCATGCGGCTCTTCTCGCCCTGTTTGAGATCGTGGATGTCGCCGCGCGGGCCGACCTCAAGACCGACATCCTGCAGGAGTTGGAACGGCAGCGCCAACTGCTTGCGCCACTCAAGCATAACCCCGCGATCGAGGCGATGGCGCTCGATGCGGTGCTCTCCGAGATCGATGTCGCAGGCGGGAGCCTGCTCGCGCAAACCGGGAAAGTCGGCCAGCATCTTCGCGACAACGACTGGCTGATGGCGATCAAACAGCGCACCGGAATCCCCGGCGGCGCCTGCGAATTCGACCTACCCGCCTACCATCACTGGCTGAATCTCGAGCCAACCGCGCGCCAACGCGATCTCCAGGCCTGGCTCGAGCCTCTGCTGCCGATCCACTCGGGCCTGTCGATCATACTGCGCCTGCTGCGCGACAACGGCAAAATGAGCCGCCACACCGCCTATCACGGCGTCTTCCAGTTGATGCTCACGACGGCCAAGGTCGCGCAGCTGCTGCGGTTGTCGCTGGCAAAGGAGACGCCGTGCGTTCCCGAAATCAGCGCCAACAAATACGCTCTGAATATCCGCTTCGTCGGCATCGCGGGCATGGACCGCGGCTCGGTCTATGAAGGCGACGTCGAGTTTGATCTCATGTTCTGCAATCTCTGACTTGCCATGGCGCAAATGCGAACGGTCGCTTGCCCGTCCTGCGGCGCGCCGGTCGAGTGGAAAAAGGAGAGCCGGTTTCGCCCCTTCTGCTCGGAGCGGTGCCGGTTGATCGATCTGGGCGCGTGGGCGGCCGAGTCGTATCGGGTGCCCGTCGCCGATCAGAAAGCGGATCGCGACGATCCGCCCGTCGAAACTCCGTAAACTAGAAGCTCAGGCGTTCCACGCCGCGCGGCGCAGCGCGATGCCATGTGCGCCGTGCGCGACCGCAGTGTCGAGATCGTTGCGGGTGAGGCCACCCAGTGCGTAGACGGGCAGCGGCATGGAGCGCAACAGCTCTGCTACACGCGCCCAGCCGAGCGGCTCCGCGTCCGGGTGCGACGGCGTCGGCGCGACCGTTCCCAGCACGGCAAAATCGAGCCCGAGCTCTGCCGCTCGTGCGAGCTCCGCGCTGTTGTGGCACGACGCGGCGCAGAGCATGCCTTCGGGCCGTGCCGTCGCGCGTTGCAACGCCGCGGCCGTCCAGTGCACCCCCGCACAACCGAGCCGCAGCGCCAGCGCCGGCTCGCCATTGAGCAATACGCGCGCGCCGGCGGCCTGCGCGATCGGCAGGAGGCGGTCGGCGAGGCGACGCAACCGCTCGACCGGCCAGGATTTTTCGCGCAACTCGATGAGCTGCAAGCCCTCCGCTATCGCTGTCCGCGCACGGCGCAAAAACACGTCTTCACCGAGGTCCTCGGCCATCGAGATGCCGTAGATCGGCGGCAGCTCGAGCGCGCGCAGAATGACGGCGTTCGCGGGAAGCAGCGGCGCCACATCGAATGCGCCCGGCGTCTGCCAGGCGATCGCCTGACCCATGCGGCCGCGCGGCTCGCCGCGCCAAGCGAAGATACGGAAGAAATTGAGCTCGACGTCGGCATGAGGGTAAGCGTAGCGCTGCACTAGCCACGGCGCCGCGCGTACGATCTCGATCCCCAATTCCTCATCGAGCTCGCGCGCGAGCGCGGCGGGCGCCGACTCTCCCGCTTCGAGCTTGCCGCCGGGAAACTCCCAGTAGCCGGGATAAGGCGTGCCGGGGAGCCTCTGCGCGAGCAACACGCGGCCGTCGATCCGTTGCAGGACGGCGACGGCCACCCGCACGATACCTGCGCCGTTCAACGTGCCTTGGCGGGCTTCAACCCGCGCGCGCCGGCGTGTGCGCGCGCGAACTGCCAAGCGACGCGGCCGCTGCGCGAGCCGCGCTGAAGCGCGAACTGGATCGCTTCGCGGTGCAGCGCCTCGAGCGCGCCGTCGTCGTGCGGCACCGATACCTCGTGAAAGCGCAGCCACTGGTCAACGGCGGTGAGATAGTCGTCCTGGCTGAACGGATAGAAAGAAATCCACAGCCCGAAACGTTCGGAGAGTGAAATCTTTTCCTCGACCGACTCGCCGGGATGAACCTCCTCTCCTACGTGCCGAGTCTCGAGATTCTCGCTGAAGTACTCGGGCAGCAGGTGTCGCCGGTTCGATGTTGCATAGATCAGCACGTTGACCGACGGAGCGGCGATGCTGCCGTCGAGCATCACCTTGAGCGCTTTGTACCCCGGCTCGTTGGCATCGAAGGAGAGGTCATCGCAGAACACGATGAATCGTTCCGGCCGGCCGTCGATCCGCTCGACGATGTCGGGCAGATCGACCAAGTCGCTCTTCTCGACCTCGATCAGGCGCAGACCCTTTGCCGCGTATTTGACCAGCATCGCTTTCACCAGCGAGGACTTGCCTGTGCCACGCGAGCCCGTGAGCAGCACGTTGTTGGCAGGCAAGCCGGCGACGAACTGGCGCGTGTTCCCGTCGATGGCCCGCTTCTGGTCGTCGATTGCCACCAAATCGTCGAGTCGGATCGCCCGCGGGTGTGGCACCGCCTGAAGAAATCCGCGCTCGCCATGCTTGCGCCAGCGGAACGCGTGCGCGCTCCAGTCGGTCTCTGCCGGCGGCACCGGCAACAACGCTTCGAGGCGAGCGAGGACGGCCTCGGCCCGATCGAGCGCGCGGGCGAGCGAATCCGCTGCGGGTTTGCGCGGCATCAAGTGCGATAGTGGGCGTTGATGTTGACGTATTCGTGCGACAGGTCGCACGTCCAAAGCATCGTTCGTGCCTCACCACGGTCAAGCGCGACGCGGACCGAAATCTCGGACTGCGCCATGACCCGTTTGCCGTCTTCCTCGCGATACGAAGGCGCGCGACCGCCGTTGACGACAACCGCAACATCGTCGAGCCAGAACGACACGCGCCGGGGATCGAGGTCGCTGACTTCGGCGTTGCCGATCGCGCAAACGATCCGTCCAAGGTTCGGGTCTGAGGCAAAGAATGCCGTCTTGACCAGTGGTGAATGCGCGATCGCGCGCGCGACGCGGTCACACTCGCGCGTGTCGCGCCCGCCTTCGACGACGATCGCGATGAACTTCGTTGCGCCCTCGCCGTCACGCACCAGCGCCTGGGCCAGCTCGACCGCGACCGCGGCGAGCGCGGCCCTCACGGCAGGCAACCGAGGATCGTCGTCGCGTTCGAGCGTTCGCATCGGTGCCCGGTGCGTGGAGATCACCACAAAGCTGTCGTTGGTCGACGTGTCGCCGTCGATCGTGACGCGGTTGAACGACTCGCAGGCGATGTCCGCTGCAAGCCTGTCGAGCAATGCACGGGCAACCGGTGCGTCGGTTGCGACAAAGCCGAGCATCGTCGCCATGTTCGGCGCGATCATGCCGGCGCCCTTGGCAATGCCCGTAACGGTGATGGGGACGCCGTCGATTTCGGCGCGGCGCGACGCGCCTTTCGGTACCGTATCGGTCGTCATGATCGCGCGTACTGCGGCAAACCATCCGTGCTCCGCGAGCGCGGCACGGCATTCGGGCAGCGTCGCAACGATCCTTTCTACCGGCAAGGGCTCCATGATGACGCCGGTCGAGAAGGGCAGCACCGCGTCTGGCGCACAGCCGACGAGCTCCGCCACCGCCGCGCAGGTGGCCCGCGCGTCGGCGAGGCCTCGCTCACCGGTTCCGGCGTTGGCGTTGCCGGCGTTGACGACGAGCGCACGTATCGACCCGGCGCGCGCAAGGTGCTCGCGGCAGATCGTCACCGGCGCCGCGCAGAAGCGATTTTGCGTGAACACGCCCGCCGCCTGCGCTTCGGGCGCGAGGCTTATCAGCAGGAGATCGTCGCGCGACCAGTTCTTGATGCGAGCCGCCGCGGTGCCCAGCGTGGCTCCCGCAACCGGCAGCAGCTGCTCGGGCGTCGGAGGGATGTAATTGACAGGCATCTTTGCCGAGACGGGCTCGCCGAAGATTCTAAAGCATTGCCCGTCGTGCACGCCGTAGAGAGGCGAAGCAATCTTGAGACGCCTTACGAGCAGCCCCGAGGGCGCGAAACGACAATCGGGGCGCTTGAGTAGCGTGTGGGACGGCTTCTAGATTCTGCCGTGGCAGTGCTTGTATTTCTTCCCCGACCCGCACGGGCAAGCATCGTTGCGACCGACCTTCTGACCAACGCGCGTGAACGGCGGTGGCGCTACAGCGGCCGGCGCAGCGTCAGCGGCGACGGCAAGCGCTTCTTCGTAATCGGCGTGCTGATAGCGCACGTTGGCTACCGCGGGCGCTTCCTCGACCGCCTGCACGTCTTGCTGCGAGCGCACCTGCACGGTGAGCACGTACTTTACGACGTCGTTCTTGATGCGGTCGAGCATGTCGGAGAACAGCTCGAACGCTTCGCGCTTGTACTCCTGCTTCGGATTCTTCTGCGCGTAACCGCGCAGGTGGATGCCCTGGCGCAGATGATCGAGTGCAGCAAGGTGCTCGCGCCAGTGCTGATCTACCATCTGCAGCATCAGATTGCGCTCGAAAGGGTGGAACAATTCCGGACCGACCTGCTCCAGCTTGGTTTCGTATTGCTTGAGCGCCAGTCCGCGGAGGCGTTCGCGCAGCGCTTCGTCGGTGAGCTCGGGCTCTGTCTTCATCCATTCGCCGATGTCCGCCTTGATTTCATACTGCGCAGCCAGCGCCGCCTCCAGGGCGGGGATGTCCCATTGCTCTTCGACCGTTTCCTGCGCAACGTACAGGAGCGCCGTATCCTCGATCTGGCCGGCGATCATGTTCCGGATCGTCTCCGAGACCTCTTCGGCTTCGAGGAGCTCGTCGCGCTGCTGGTAGATGACGCGCCGCTGATCGTTGGCGACATCGTCGTACTCGAGCAACTGCTTGCGGATGTCGAAGTTGCGCGACTCGACGCGATTCTGCGCCTTGGCGATCGAACGATTGACGATCGGGTGCTCGATCGGCTCACCCTCCGGCATCTTCAGACGCTGCATGATCCCGGAAAGCCGCTCGCCGCCGAAGATGCGCAGCAGCGGATCTTCGAGGGAAAGATAGAAACGCGACGAGCCGGGATCGCCCTGCCGACCGGCGCGGCCGCGCAGCTGATTGTCGATGCGGCGCGACTCGTGGCGCTCGGTGCCGACGATATGCAGGCCGCCGGCGGCGATGACGGCCTCGTGGCGAACCTGCCACTCCGAGCGCAGCTTGCCGATCTGCAGGTCCTTCTCGGTCTGCGTCAGTGTTTCGTCTTCGCGGATTTTGAGGATCAGCGGCTCGACGGCGCCGCCCAGCACGATGTCGGTGCCGCGGCCGGCCATGTTGGTTGCGATGGTGGCCATCTTCGGACGACCCGCCTGCGCGACGATCTCGGCCTCGCGCGCGTGCTGCTTGGCGTTCAGCACCTGATGTGGAAGCTTCTGCTTCTCGAGATGCCCCGACAGCATTTCGGAGTTCTCGATCGAGGTCGTGCCGACGAGCACCGGCTGCCCGCGCTCGTGGCAATCCTTGATGTCGTCGATGATGGCGTCGACCTTTTCCTGAAGCGTACGGAAGACGAGATCGTTCTCGTCCTTGCGAACCATCGGGAGATGCGTCGGAATCACCACCGTTTCGAGGTGATAGATCTGCTGGAACTCGAATGCCTCGGTGTCCGCCGTGCCGGTCATGCCGGCAAGCCGCTGATACATCCGGAAGTAATTCTGAAACGTGATCGACGCCAGCGTCTGGTTCTCCCGCTGGATGGGAACGCCTTCCTTGGCTTCGACCGCCTGGTGCAGTCCGTCGGACCAGCGCCGGCCGGACATCAACCGGCCGGTGAACTCGTCGACGATGACGACCTCGCCGTTCTGTACTACGTAGTGCTGGTCGCGATGGAAGAGCGCATGCGCGCGCAGCGCCGCGTAGAGATGGTGCATCAGCGAGATGTTGTGCGCGTCGTACAGGCTCGTTCCCGCCACTAAAAGCCCGGCGTCGGTCAGGATGTTTTCGGCGTGCTCATGCCCCGTCTCGGACAGCAGCACCTGATGCGCCTTTTCGTCGACCCAGTAATCCCCTGGACCCTGTTCCTCGCTCTGCCGCTGTAGCTTCGGCGCCAGGTCGTTCAGACGATAATAGAGCTCGACGTTGTCGTCAGCCTGGCCCGAAATGATGAGCGGAGTTCTCGCCTCGTCGATCAGGATCGAGTCAACCTCGTCGACGATCGCGTAGTTGAGGCCGCGCTGGACGCGCTCGGAGGCCTGGAAAACCATGTTGTCGCGCAGGTAGTCGAAGCCGAATTCATTGTTGGTCCCGTAGGTGACGTCGGCAGCGTAGGCCGCCTGCTTGTCTGGGTGACTCATCTGTGAAAGGTTGACGCCGACGGTCAACCCAAGGAAGCGGTAGATGCGGCCCATCCAGTCGGCATCGCGCTGCGCCAGGTAGTCGTTGACCGTGACGATGTGCACGCCTCGTCCGGCCAGCGCATTCAGGTACACAGGCAACGTCGCAACCAGCGTCTTGCCTTCGCCGGTGCGCATTTCGGCAATCTTGCCGTAATGCAGCACCATGCCGCCGATGAGCTGCATATCGAAGTGCCGCATCTGCAGCGTGCGCTTGCCCGCTTCGCGGACGATGGCGAACGCTTCAGGCAACACCGAATCGAGCTCTTCTCCGTTGGCGACCCGCTCGCGAAGCGTCGCGGTCTTGCCCCGCAATTCGTCGTCGGTCAGGGCGGAGACCGCCGGCTCGAGCGCATTGATCTGGCGGACAACCTGGCCGTATTGCTTGAGCAACCGCTCGTTGCGGCTGCCGAAGATCTTGGTGAGGATGTTGGAAATCATTTTGGGTTAACTGATGCCGTCGCCCGAAAAAGCAAGGGGTGAGGAACGCCTCACCCCTGCCTTGCGCTTACGTGTCCGTACTGTGGAACCTCTGAACAAGTCCCGCGCGGGCGCGACGGAAGCTTGCCGGGCGTGGGGCTTATTCGGAGGTTCCTTAGCTGGCGGACTGCAGGAACCGGGCCGGGTTCTGGGGTGCGCCGTTCAACCGCACTTCGAAATGCAGGTGCGGACCGGTGGCGCGCCCAGTCGAGCCCACCGCGGCAACTCTCTGGCCCCGGACTACCAGGTCACCCTCTTTGACGAGCAGCATCGAGCAGTGCGCGTAACGAGTCAACAGCCCGTTACCATGGTCGATCTCGATCATCTTACCATATTGAGGATGAACGTCCGCGAAGATGACCTTGCCGCTCGCGGCAGCGACGATCGGGGTGCCGGTCTCGGTGGGAAAATCCAGACCTTCGTGAAAACTCTTCTGGCCCGTGAATGGATCGATGCGCCAGCCGTAGCTCGACGAAAGCCAACCGCCGTCCACCGGAGCCAGCGACGGCAGGAATTTCTTGTTGACCGAGCTGTTGACGAGCAGCGCCTCGAGTACCCCGAGCTGATCGGATCGCTCTTCAATCTGGCGCGACAACGCTCCGAGCAACGCGCTGAACTCGTCGACCGACAGGTCGCGCGACAACGTCGGCGCCGGGCCGCCGCGGCCGGGCGCCTTTCCCGGTTCCGACGGCGGCGGCAAGTCCTTCGGCTTCAACCCCGCCATCTGGGCGAGCCGCTCGCCCAGACCGTCGAGCTGCAGCAACTGTGCCTGCAACTCTCCAAGCTTGACCGCCATCGCGTTAAGATGCCCCTGAACAACCTCCTGAGTGCGACGCGCTTCCTGTCGTTGGTCATCGAGAAGGATCGCCTGCAACAGCGGATGGTTGATCGAGGCCGCGTAGCGCAACGTGACATAGTTGAAAAGCAGAGTGAAGGACAGGAACAGCACCAGCAGGCCGAAGCTCCCGAGGGCCCAGTGCCGCCAGTCCAGCGTGAGCGTTCGGGCCCGCGCCATAGCGCCGGACACGACGATGATATTCAAGTGACCTTCCTCCGCTCCTGCCCCAAGAGCGATCCCCATGCGCCCGCTGGGACATATACTTTCTGCTGAAACGACTCTCGCCGGCTTTCTGGACCGTCGCCGGAACGAGCTGGCAATCCTTCATCACGTCCGGCGCAATTTGCCGCCGGCGCTCGCCGCCCAGGTCGGCATTGCCGCTGTGGAGCCGCCCGAGCTCGCGTTGCTTGCGAGCAGTGGGGCGGTCGGTGCGTTACTCCGTCAGCGCGTCCCGGACCTGGTCGAGAAACTCGCGCGTGCGGGGTGGCAATTTACTGGAATACGGGTTCGGGTGCAACCCCGTCCGCCTCCGGGGCGGCCGAGAAAAAACATTGTAAAACAATTGGATGGTCTATCGGCCGCCATGTTGCGGGCGCATGCCCAGCGACTTGCCGACCCGCAGCTTGCCGCTGCATTGCGGCGACTGGCAGATCACGGCGCCGCGGCCCCGTCAGCCAATGAGCAGGAGGCGCTGGGCGGCGTAAAAAAGCAGCGCTCCGAGTAAGAGCAGAAGCGTGTACTTCAGAACTTGGCCGATGAACCGCAGATAGCGTCGATCGCGCTTGACGAGATAGAGCACCGCAGCGCCGGCGATCGCGGCGAAGGCGAAGAACAGCAGCAGCCGCACCAGGACCAAGAGAGTAGCTCGAGTGCGAATCCGGCGTGAAGACCCTGGCGCCGGCGTGCGGTAACGGGCTTCGCGCGCCAACGGCCGGCGTCACCCGGTGCGCGGCGCTTGGGATCAGGCCGGCTGCAGCTGCCAGGCCCGAAACGCGCTCGGCACCTCGGCGGGAGCGTCGAAGGTCACCAGCTCCCACGCCTCCGGTCGGGCGAGGAGTGCGCGGGACAACGCGTTGTTGAGCGTATGCCCGGACTTGAATGCAGCGTAGGTTCCGATCAACGGATGGCCCAGCAGATAGAGGTCGCCGATCGCGTCGAGCACCTTGTGGATGGCGAACTCGTTGTCGTAACGCAGGCCCTCGCTGTTCAAGACGCGGGTCTCATCGAGCACGATCGCGTTCTGCAGGCTGCCGCCGAGCGCCAGGCCCGCGGCGCGCAGCGCCTCGACGTCCGCCATGAATCCGAAAGTGCGGGCGCGGCTGACTTCCTTGGTATAGGAATGCTCGGCAAAGTCGATGACGACGTGCCGGTTCTCGGTTCCGAACACGGGATGCGGAAAGTCGATCGTGAAGTCGAGCTTGAACCCGTGGTAGGCCTCGAAGCGTGCCCACTTGTCGTCCAGACGTACCTCGACCGGCTCCTTGATGCGCAGGTAGCGTTTGCGCGCTGCCTGCTCCTCGATACCCGCCGACTGTAGCAGGAACACGAAGGGACCGGCGCTGCCGTCCATGATCGGAAGCTCGGGACCGGCGACGTCGACGTGGAGATTGTCGATACCGAGCCCTGCGAGCGCGGACATCAAATGCTCGACGGTCGAGATCTTGGCGCCACCCTTCTCCAGCGACGATGACAGGCGCGTGTCGCCGACATTCGTCGCGTGCGCAGAAATCGCGATGGATTGCGCCAGATCGACGCGGTGAAAAACGATCCCCGAGTCGGGCGGAGCCGGCCGCAGCGTCAGATCGACCCGGGCGCCGGTATGCAGGCCCACGCCGGTGGTCTTGATCGAGTTCTTGAGCGTGCGCTGTTTGAGCATCGTGGCTTAGGCTTTCCGTGCCGTATCCAGCGGCGCAGCGTCGACATTGAGCCGCGCGGGAAGGCCGCTATGGTACCACAGCGTCCCCTGGCGACGACCGCCGCTTCGCATTGCTTTAGTCGGCCTGCTTCCTCAAAAAAGCCGGAATGTCCGAAGGATCGAAGCCCGGCGAAGGCGGGCCGCTCGGCGCTGGCGTGCGCCCGCGGCGGATTACAGCAGGTGTGCGCTCCAGCCGATCGTAGTCGACCGCTTCGCCCCCGCCTATGCCATCCGTGCCCGTGCGTTCAAACACCTGCTCGACGATTTCGAGTCGCGGCACGCGCAGCTTTGCTCCGGAGCCGCCCAGGCCGGTCGCGACCATCGTGACGCGCAGGCGGTCTTCCATTGCGTCATCGATCACCGTGCCGACGATCACCATCGCATCCTCGGCGGTAAACGCCTTGATCGTGTTCATGACCTCGTGATACTCCTTCATCTTGAGTCCCGCCGAAGCCGTGATGTTGACGAGCACGCCGCGCGCACCGGCGAGATTGACTTCCTCGAGCAGCGGGCTCGCGACCGCGCGCTCCGCGGCCTGACGCGCACGATCGGCGCCGCCTGCGGTTGCCGAGCCCATCATCGCCATGCCGACTTCCGACATCACCGTGCGCACGTCGGCGAAATCGACGTTGACCAGCCCCGGATAGTTGATGACTTCGGCGATTCCGGCGACCGCGCTGTGCAGCACTTCATTCGCGGCTGCATAGGCGTCGAGCACCGATACTTCCTCGCCGAGCACCTGCATCAGCTTGTCGTTCGGGATGATGATCAGCGAATCGACGATCTTTCCGAGCTCGTCGATTCCGGCCTGCGCCACCTTCTGGCGTTTGCCCTCGAACTTGAACGGGCGGGTCACGACGGCAACCGAAAGAATGCCGTGGTCCTTCGCCACCTGCGCTACGACCGGCGCGGCGCCGGTACCGGTGCCGCCGCCCATGCCCGCAGTGATGAACACCATGTCCGCGCCGTCGATCGACTCGGCGATGCGGTCGCGATCTTCCATCGCCGCGTCGCGACCGATCTCCGGTCGCGCGCCCGCGCCGAGCCCGCGCGTCAAGTTCGTGCCGAGCTGCAGTTGGGTGCGTGCCGTCGAGCGCTTGAGCGCCTGCGCGTCGGTGTTGGCGGAGATGAACTCGACGCCTGCGAGGCCCTTGCCGATCATGTGCTCCACGGCGTTACCGCCGCAGCCACCCACGCCTATGACCTTGATGACCGCTTCCTGCGGGCTCTGGTCGATGATCTCAAACATGATGCACTCCTTTCCTGTCGAGTTGAAAGATTTGCGGCTCTACGCTCTCGTTTTTTCGTCGTACTTGCTGCCGAAAATCGACGGGCTTCGCCCGCGATTTCCGGGTGACCGTTCCGGACAAAGGTAGAGGTTCACTTTTGTCCGTCTCAAAAATTCGCCTTGAACCATTGCTTCATCCGTTCCGCCATGTTGGTTAACCCGACGGCCTGGGCGCGCGCGATCTCCGCCCGCAGGAATTGCTCGCGACCGTCGAGCAGTAATCCCACGGCTGTCGCGTAGCGCGGGCTGCGTACGACGTCGGCGAGTCCGCCGACGTATGCCGGCACGCCGATGCGCACCGGAAGATGGAAGACTTCCTCACCGAGCTCGATCATGCCGGCGAGCAACGCCGACCCGCCCGAGAGCACGATTCCCGACGAGAGGAGCTCCTCGAAGCCGCTGCGCCGAAGCTCCGCCTGCGCGAGCGTGTAGAGCTCCTCGATCCGCGGCTCGATCACTTCGGCGAGCATCTGCCGCGAGAGCTTTCGCGGACCCCGCTCGCCGACGCCGGGGACTTCGATGATGTCATTGGGGTCGGCGAGCTGTCGCAGCGCGCAGCCGTGGCGCAGCTTCAGCTCCTCGGCCTCCTTGGTCGGCGTACGCAGCGTCATCGCGATATCGTTGGTGACCTGATCGCCGGCGATCGGGATCACCGCGGTATGCCGGATCGCGCCACCGGTGAACACCGCGAGATCGGTTGTGCCGCCGCCGACGTCCATCAGGCACACGCCCAGCTCCTTCTCGTCGTCGTTCAGGACCGCCAGCGCCGCGGCGAGCGGCTGCAGCATCACGTCCCGGACCTCGAGGCCGCATCGGCGTACGCATTTGGTGATGTTCTCGACCGCGGAGACTGCGCCGGTGACGATATGAACCTTCACCTCCAGGCGCACGCCGCTCATGCCCAGAGGCTCGCGCACGTCCTCCTGGCCGTCGATGATGAATTCCTGCGGCAGGATGTGCAGGATTTCCTGATCATTGGGAATCGCGATCGCCTTGGCGGTCTCGACGACGCGATCGATGTCCGCCTGCGTAACCTCCTTCTCCTTGATCGCGACCATGCCGCTGGAGTTGAGGCTGCGGATGTGACCTCCGCCGATAGCCGTGTACACGTCGGTGATCGCGCAATCCGCCATCAGCTCGGCCTCCTCGAGGACGCGCTGGATCGACGCCATCGTCGCCTCGATGTTGACCACGACGCCTTTCTTGAGCCCGCGCGACGGCTGCGCGCCCAGGCCGATGATGTTGAGCCGCCTTTCGGACGTTACCTCGGCAACGATGGCGACGATTTTCGACGTGCCGATGTCGAGGCCGACGATCAGGTTTTTGTTGTCTTTCACCATGTGCGCTCTTCTACCCCGCTTTGCGCGGCGACCTTTCCGTGAACCCCGGCACGCGCACTGCAAAGCCGTTGCGATAGCGCAGGTCGACGTAGTCGACGCGCGTGCCGCCGCGATTAAGCGCGCCGACGGTGCGCGCGTGATAGCGGACGAAGCGCGACAGCCGGTCGCCCGGCGCGCTGCGCCCGAGCTCGATCGCAAGCGCAGCGCCGCCCGTCGTCCGCAACTGCCAGCCGCCGCGAGGCGATAGCCGCAACTCGGAAATCGCGAGCGAGCGCGGCTCGAGGGCAACGCCGAATTCGCGGTAGCGCCGGGCAATCTCCGCCGAACTGCCGTCGGGGCCGACGAACTGCGGCAACTCGCCGTCGAAGTTGGCGCTGAAGACCTCGCCCTCGGTATCGACCAGCCCGGCGTCGTTCCAGCGCGCCAGCGGCTCGTGCTCGGCGATCGTGACCTCGAGCCGGTCGGGCCATTGCCGGCGCAGCGCGACGCTCTTGACCCAGGGCACACGCTGCAGCGACGCGCGCGCTTCGGCGAGGCTCAACGTGAAGAATGTGCCATTGAGCTCTTCGCGGATCACTGTCTCGAGGTGGGCGCGGCTTGCCCGTGCGAGGTTGCCGTCGACGACGACGCGGTGAAGCGCGAATGCGCTTTGATGCACCATCCACGCGACCGCTCCCCAGGCGAGCATCGCAGCCGCCACAAGCGCGAACAACAGCGCGACCACGTTGAGTTGTCGCGGGCTATCCCACATGCGCGCCTCGCAGGATCTCGACGCAAAGCTCGGGAAAAGCAATGCCGGCTTGATTCGCCGCCATCGGCACCAGGCTGTGGCCGGTCATGCCCGGCGAAGTATTCACTTCGAGGAACGACCAGGCACCGTCATTCTTGAGGATCAAGTCGAGACGACCCCAGCCGGTGCAGCCAACGACGTCGAATGCCTGGAGCGATTGGGCGCGGATCGCCTGCTCGGTCGCCTCCGGCAACCCGCACGGACAGTAGTAGCGCGTGTCGTCCGAGAAATACTTGTGGTGATAATCGTAGTTGCCCTGCGGCGCTTCGATGCGTATCAGCGGCAGCGCACGGTGGTTCAGGACCGACGCGGTCAGCTCGACGCCGGCGACGAACTCCTCGACGAGCACGAGCTCGTCGTGCTTGGCGGCCTCTGCGTAGGCGATCGCGAGCTCCTGGCGGTCGACCGACGTCACCTTGGACAGCCCGATCGTCGACCCCTCGCGCGCCGGCTTGACAATCAGCGGCAGCCCGAGCTCGGCGACAACCGACCACCAGTCTGTGCTGCCGTCGACGACGCGATACTTCGGCGTTGAAATGCCGCTCGCGATCCAGACAAGCTTGGTCCGCCACTTGTCCATCGCGAGCGCCGAGGCCATCACACCGCTTCCCGTATATGGGATGCCCAGCGCCTCCAGCGCGCCTTGCACCGTGCCGTCCTCGCCGAAGCGGCCGTGCAAGGCGATGAACACGCGTCCAAAGCCACCGCTCTTCAATTCGCAGAGCGAGCGCTCGGCGGGATCGAAAGCGTGCGCATCGACGTCCTTGCTCCGGAGCGCCGCGAGCACGGCGTTGCCGGATAAAAGCGAGATCTCCCGCTCGGCGGAAGGACCCCCCAGCAACACGGCAACCTTGCCGAATTCGTCCGGGATCACAAAGGATCTCCGATGATTCGTACTTCCGTCTCCAGCACGACGCCGGTCTTGTCCGCCACGACACGGCGCACGTGCTCGATCAGCGTCTCGATATCTCTGGCGCTGGCGCGCCGCTCTGCGTTGACGATAAAGTTCGCGTGCTTTTCGGACACGCGAGCGCCGCCGATGGCAAGGCCTTTGAGGCCCGCGTCCTCGATGAGGCGCGCCGCATGATCGTGCGGAGGATTGCGGAACACGCTGCCCGCGTTGGGTACGTTGAGCGGCTGGGTCGCAATTCTTCGTCCCAGCAGCTCCCTGATTCGCGCGCGCGCCGCGTCGCCGTCGCCGGCCGGAAAGCGGAACCACGCAGCGGTGAAAATGCCGTCTGCGGAGCGCCTGTCCGCGCGTTTGACGCTGCGGTAGCCGATCGCGTAGTCCGCCGGTGTGCGCATGACGAAGGTACCGTCGCGGATGATCAGCTCGACTTTGGCGACGTGCGGCCAGATCTCGCCGCCATAGCAACCCGCGTTCATTGCCAACGCACCGCCTACGGTTCCCGGAATACCGGCCAGGAACTCGGCGTCGGCGCAACCGTGGCGTGCCGCGAAGCGCGCAAGCTTCGGGCACGCGACGCCCGCCTCCGCATAGATCAGGCCGTCGGCGACTGCCAGCACGCCGCCGGGGTTGTGCAGCAGGATGACCACGCCGCGTACGCCGCCGTCACGCACGAGGGTGTTGCTGCCCAGGCCGAGGACGGTGACCGTTTCGAAGATGGGCAGCTGCCGCAGGAACAGCGCCAGGTCGTCGCGGTCGGCTGGAATGTAAGCTGCGTCGGCTCGGCCGCCGGCACGCCAGGTTGTATGCGGCGCCAGCGGGGCATCGAGCGCGAGCACCCCGCGCAAACCGGCGAATTGGCGTGGCTCAACCATGTTCATGGCGGGTTGTGCGCGAGCTGCTGCGCGACGCCGCCAATCGACCCCGCGCCCATCGTCAGCACGACGTCCCCGTCTCGTGCGATCGCGCCGACGGCGGCGGCGACATCGGCAACATCCTCGACGAACAACGGCTCCACTTTGCCCGCGACGCGCAGCGCGCGTGCCAGCGCGCGCGCATCGGCGGCAACGATCGGCGCTTCACCCGCCGGATAGACTTCGGTGAGCACCAGCGCATCGACCGTCGACAAGACACTGACGAAGTCCTCGAACAGATCGCGCGTGCGCGTGTAACGGTGCGGCTGGAACGCAAGCACGACGCGCCGTCCGGGAAACGAGCGGCGAGCGGCGGCTACCGTTGCCGACATCTCCACGGGATGATGGCCGTAATCATCGATGAGCGTATAGCGCCCGCCTCCGGGCAGCTCGACTTCGCCGTGGCGCTGGAACCGGCGTCCCACGCCCTTGAATTCGGACAGCGCCTTCGCGATCGATGCGTCCGCCACGCCGGTCTCGCGCCCGACGGCAATCGCGGCCAGCGCGTTTTGCACGTTGTGCGCGCCGGCGAGATTGAGCAGGACGGCGAGATCGCTGCGACCGGCGCTCACCGCCAAGAACCGCATGCGCCCCGCGGCGTGCTCGACCGCTTCCGCGCGCAGCTGCGCGTCCTCGGCGAGCCCGTAGGTCACGATCGGCTTGGTGATCTCGGGCATGATGTCGCGCACGTTGGCGTCGTCGGCGCACAGCACCGCGACGCCGTAGAACGGAAGCCGCTGCACGAACTGCACGAACGCCTCCTTGAGCCGCGCGAAGTCGTGGCCATACGTTTCCATGTGGTCGGCGTCGATGTTGGTGATCACCGCGAGCACCGGCTGCAGAACGAGAAACGAGGCGTCGGACTCGTCGGCCTCCGCGACGAGGAACTCACCCGTACCGAGCCGGGCGTTGGCGTCGGCCGACAGGAGCCTGCCGCCGATGACGAACGTCGGATCTAGGCCCCCCTCGGCGAGCACACTGGCGATGAGGCTCGTCGTGGTGGTCTTGCCGTGCGTTCCCGCCACTGCGATCCCCTGCTTCAAACGCATCAGCTCGGCGAGCATCAGCGCGCGCGGTACGACCGGGATGCCCTGTTCGCGCGCTGCGGCGACCTCCGAGTTGTCCGCAGGCACGGCGGTCGATACGACGACGACGTCGGCACCCGCGATGTTGGCCTCGGTGTGCCCGATGGCGACGCGCGCACCGAGTTCGGTCAGCCGCCGCGTCGCAGCGCTCTGCGCAAGATCCGATCCGGTCACGCGATAACCCTGCGTCAGCAGCACCTCGGCGATGCCGCTCATGCCGGCGCCGCCGATACCGACGAAATGCACGCGCTTGACCTTGTGCTTCATGGCCGTCTTGCCTCGGTGACGCATGCCTGCGCGACCCGCTCGGCCGCATCCGTGCGTCCGAGCCGCCGCGCCGCGATGGCCATCTCGAGCAGCCGTTCGCGCGAGCAGTCGCCAAGGAGAGCGGCGAGGCGTTCCGGCGATAACTCGGCCTGCGGCACGAGCGCTGCGGCGCCCGCATCGACCAGAAAGCGGGCATTGCGCGTCTGTTCGTCGGCGATCGCGCCCGGCAAGGGCACGAGCACCGCCGCGACGCCTGCCGCCGCCAACTCCGCCACCGTCAGGCCGCCGCTGCGGCAGAGCACGAGATCGGTGCGCGCATAGCTTTCCGCCATGTCGGTGATAAAGGCTACGCATTCGGCTTCGACGCCGCGGGTAGCGTAGGCCGCACGCAACGCGTCCAAGTGCCTCTCGCCGGCCTGGTGTGCGACGATCGGGCGCGACGACGCGGGAAGCAGTGCGAGCGCGGCGGGCACGCGCTCGTTTAACGCGACCGCACCCAGACTGCCGCCGAGGACGAGCAGCTTGAGCGGCCCGCTGCGCCCGCGATATCGCTCCTCAGGCGGCGGCAACGCCGCGATGTCCTCGCGCACCGGGTTGCCCACCCATTCCGCCTTGGTCGCATGCCGGCCGGAGAATGCGCCAGGAAAGCCCTGCAGGATGCGATCGGCGCCGTACGCGAGGACGCGATTGGCGAGTCCTGCGACCGCGTTTGCGTCATGGATCACCAATGGCTTGCCGCAAGCGACACCCATCAGCGCGCCGGGAAACGATGCGAAGCCGCCGAATCCCAGAACCACGTCCGGCGCGCGCCGCCGGATGATGGAGAGGCTCTGGCGGCAGGCATTCAAAAGCGCGAACGGACCGAGCAGCAGCCGCTGCAGACCTTTGCCGCGCACGCCGACAAAGCGTATGCCCTCGAACTCAACCCCGTGCTCAGGCACGAGCTTCGCCTCCAGCCCCTCGCGCGTCCCCAGCCAGAACACGCGCCAGCCGCGCGCGAGCAGACGTGCAGCCACCGCGAGTCCCGGGAAAACGTGTCCGCCTGTGCCGCCAGTCGTGATCATGACGGTGCCGTTCATACGGCGAATCCGCGGAGCAGCCGCCGATTCTCGAAATCAACGCGCAAAAGAATCGCGATCGCTACGCAGTTGGCGACGATGCCGCTGCCGCCGAAAGAGAGCAAAGGCAAGGTGAGCCCCTTGGTCGGCAGCACGCCCACGTTGACGCCGATGTTGATGAACGCCTGGATACCCAGCCAGATGCCGATGCCGTGGGCGAGCAGCGCCGCGAACGGACGGTCGAGACGCGCGGCCTGCCGGCCGATCGCGTAGGCGCGGATCAACAACCACGCAAACAGCGCGATCACGGCGATGACGCCGGCGAAGCCGAGCTCCTCGGCGATCACCGCAAGCAGGAAGTCGGTGTGCGCCTCGGGCAGATAGAGAAGCTTTTCGACGCTCGCACCCAGGCCCACCCCGAACCATTCGCCGCGGCCAAAGGCGATCAGCGAATGCGATAGCTGATAGCCCTTGCCATACGCGTCCGCCCAGGGATCGAGGAAGCCGGTGAAGCGCTGCAGACGGTAGGGTGCCATCCGGATCAGCACCCACAACGCGATCGGCAGCAGCACGCCCAAACCCATCAGGAGTCGCCAGTCGAGCCCGCCCAGGAACAGGATGCCGAAGGCGATGGCGACGATCACTACGCAGGCGCCGAAATCCGGCTCGTGCAGCAACAGCGCGCCGATCGCGATCATGACCGCAAGCAGGGGAAGGAAGCCGCGCAGCAGCGTCTGCCTGAGCGGTTGTTCCGCGTGCAGGAACGCCGCTCTCCGCACCGCGTAGCTCGACGCATAGAACACGACGAAGAGCTTCATGAACTCCGAGGGTTGCACGTTGACTACGCCGAGCGTGAGCCACCGCTTGCTGCCGTTGATGGCGCGACCCACCCCGGGAACGAGCACCACGATCAGCAGCGCCGCGCCGGCGACAAACAGGTACGGAGCCAGCGCGCGCCATGCCCTGACCGGAACTTGGAACGCGATCAGTCCCGCCGTGAGTCCGACCGCAATGAAAAGCGCGTGGCGCGCGAGGAAGTACCACGGCCTGTAACCCGTATAAGCGGACGCCTCCGCGGTCGCGATCGACGCCGAATAAACCATGACGAGCCCGGTGGCGAGCAGCAGCAGCGCCGCCCAGGCGAGCGTCGGGTCGTAGGCGAGCATCGCCCGGCTCTCGCGCGGCGCGGCGGCAAGCGGATAAAACCGCGGCAACGTAGAGAGCAGGCCGCCGTCCCTAGGCATGCGTGGCCTCCCGGGCATGAGCTGCGACCGCGGCCTTGAAGCGCTCGCCCCGCTCGACGTAATCGCGGAACATGTCGAGGCTCGCGCACGCGGGCGACAACATGACCGCGTCGCCCGCCCGCGCCCGCGCAATCGCGCGCGCCACGGCGACCTCCAGCGCCGGCGCGAACTCGATTGGAGGTGTCGCACCCGACAGCGCAGCGGCAATCGCAGGCGCGTCACGACCCACGAGGACAACCGCGCGGCAATGCGCTTCGACGGCGGGCTTGAGCGGCGCGAACTCCTGCCCCTTTCCGTCGCCGCCGGCGATCAGCACCACCGGGCGGCCGATGCCGGCGAGCGCGGCGAGTGTGGCGGCAACCGTCGTGCCCTTCGAGTCGTTGACGAACAGGACACCGGCGATGTCGGCCACGCGCTCCATGCGATGCGGCAGGCCATGGAAGGCGGCCAGCGCGGAGAGCAGCTTGCCGTCGATCTTGACCATGGTCGACGCGAGCGCGAGGGCCGCGAGCGCATTCAGCGCGTTGTGTCGTCCGACCAACGCGAGCTCGCTCGCGGCGATAAGCAGCGCACCGCCGCGCGCGAGCCAGGGCACGCCCTTGCGCTCGACCAGTCCCCATTCGTGCTCGCCCTGCGGGATGCCGGCGCCGAATGTCTGCACGATCCGCCCCGGAACCGCCATTGCCAGTGAGCGCGCATCGTCGCGATTGAGTATCTGCTCGCCGCCACGCGCGAAGACGCGCGCCTTCGCCGCCGCGTATTCGCCGATGCCGGCGTAGCGATCGAGATGATTCTCCGTGACGTTGAGCACGGTCGCCGCAACGGGCCTGAGGCTCGACGTGGTCTCGAGCTGGAAGCTCGACAATTCGGTCACGAACACGTCGGGCCAGTGCACTCCCTGCTCGTGCGCGACGAGGACGTCGAGCACCGGCTCGCCGATGTTGCCGATGGTCGTCGCGACGAGTCCCGCTGCGCGCAGCAGCTCCGCGGTCAGTGCGGTTACCGTCGTCTTGCCGTTCGAGCCGGTGATCGCGAGGACTTTCTGTCCCGCCGGCAGCGCGCGGGCAAAGAGCTCCACGTCGCCGATCAGCTCGACTCCGCGCTCCACCGCGGCGCGAACAGCCGGCGCTCCCTTGGCAAGCCCGGGGCTGATGACGATCGTCTGCGCGTCCGCAAGCGTCGCGTCGGTAATCGGCCCGGTCGTCAACTCGATCTGCGGCAATTCGGCGCGCAACTGCGCCGCGCGCGGCGGATCGGCGCGGGTGTCGGCCACGGTGACGCGGGCGCCACGCCGCGCCGCCCAGCGCGCGGCCGACAATCCGGTGACACCCAGGCCGAGCACGACAACGCGGCGATTCTTGAGCGACATCGCTAGCGCAGTTTCAACGTCGAAAGGCCGAAGAGCACGAGAAGCATCGTGACGATCCAGAACCGGACCACTTGGGTTTTGGCTTCGGCCGCGCGCTTCGCGCGCTTAACTCTCGCTGCGCTCGAGTTAGCCTTCACCAAAACCAAGTCGTGGTCCGAATGCTTTTTCATCGTAATTTGAGGGTTGAGAGGCCGAAGAGCACGAGAAGCATCGTGACGATCCAGAACCGGACCACGACCTGGTTTTCTTTCCAGCCCTTGAGCTCGTAGTGGTGGTGAATCGGCGCCATGCGGAAAACGCGCCTGCCGGTGAGCTTGAACGATGCGACCTGGATCATCACGGAGAGCGTCTCGACGACGAACACCCCACCCATGATCGCCAGCACGATCTCCTGGCGGACGATGACC
>DASWDF010000072.1:0-5413 GCA_036395475.1 Casimicrobiaceae bacterium | reverse complement strand
AAATCTTCGTGGCGCTGGCGGAGCGCGTTACGTCGATGGATTTGTGGCTGCTGGCGATCGGCGCGACAGTCTACGCGGTCGTGCGCATCGCCGAAGGATACGGTTTGTGGCTCGATCGCGAATGGGCGGAATGGCTGGGCGTCGCGTCGGCCCTGATCTACCTGCCCTTCGAGTTCTATGCGCTTACGAAGGGTGTTACCCCGCTCAAGCTCGCAACGCTAGCAATCAACCTCCTGGTCGTCGCCGTGTTGAGCGACGCGCTCTGGCGGCGGCGGCGCCGCTGATTTGCGCGTCGCGAATCGTGCGTACCCCGGGCTACGCGTAGCGATGCCCGGGGTAACGCCGCAATGAGACCTCGCTCCCGGGCATCGCGCTACGCGCTCAGCCCGGGCTACGCGCAGCGATGCCCGGGCTAACGCCGCAATGAGACGTCGCCCCCGGGCATCGCGCTACGCGCTCAGCCCGGGCTACGCGAGCTGCTTCAGGATTTTCAGAACTGCATCGAAGCGTTTGCGATAGGGCGGATAAAGCAGCCATGTCGGCGCGAAGCGCGGCTGCGTGAATACCGCCTTCTCGTGCGTGAAAGCGAGAAACCCCTGCTCGCCGTGATAAGCGCCGTACCCCGATGCGCCGACGCCGCCGAACGGCAGCTCTTCGTTGCAGAAGTGCCAGAGCGTGTCGTCGAAAGTGACGCCGCCCGCGATCGTCTGTTGCAGCAGGCGCATGCGCGAGCGCGCGTCGCCGCCGAAAGCGTACAGCGCCAATGGCCGCGGGCGGGCGTTGATCCTCACGATCGCCTCGTCGAAGGTCGAATACGTCTCGATCGGCAGGATCGGCCCGAAGATTTCTTCGCGCATCGCCGCCATGTCGTCGCGCACGTCGACGAGCAGCGTCGGCGCGAGCTTGCGCGAGCGCTCGGGCAGGAGCTCGTTACCGGGGTTGAGGCGGAGGACCCGCGCCCCCTTGGCCTCCGCGTCATCGATCAGCGCAGCGAGCCGGGCGTAGTGGCGATCATTGATGATGCTCGTGTAATCGGGATTGGCGCCCAACTGCGGATAGAGGGCGGCGACGCTTGAGGCCAGCGCTTTGACCAGCGCATCGACTCTGTCCGCCGGTGCGAGCACGTAGTCGGGTGCGATGCAGGTCTGGCCCGCGTTCAAGAGCTTGCCTACCGCGAGCCGCGGTGCGAGCGCTTCGAGGTCGGCGTCGGCATGGATGAGCGCGGGCGATTTGCCGCCGAGCTCGAGGGTGAGCGGCGTCAGGTTTCCCGCCGCCGCGCGCGCGATCTTGCGCCCAACCGCGGTCGACCCGGTAAAAAACAGATGATCGAACGGCAGCCGCGCGAATGCCTCGCCGACATCGGCACCGCCGGTGACGACGGCGAACTCGTCGGCGGTAAAATGAGAGCCGACGACGCGCTCCAGAAGCGCCGAGGTTTTCGGCGTGAGCTCGCTGGGCTTTAGCAGCACGCGATTGCCCGCCGCCAGCGCAGCCACGACCGGCAGCAACGCTAGCTGCACCGGATAATTCCATGGGCTGATGACGCCGACGACCCCGCGCGGCTGGCGCACGATGTGGCTCCTGCCCGGGCGAAGATAGAGCGGCGTAGCAACGGTGCGCGAGCGCATCCACCGCCGGAGATTGCGCCGTGCATGGCGGATGGCGGCGATCACCATGAACAGCTCGGCGAGCCGCGTCTCCTGCGCCGGGCGGACGCCGAAATCGGCGGCGATCGCCGCGACGAATGCCGCCTCGTTCGCCTCGACCAGCGCGGCGAGCCGGTCGAGCCGGCCGCGGCGCACGACGAACGAAGGATTGCGCTCGGCATCGAACGCCGCCCGCTGCGCGCCGAACAGCGCGCCGAGGGTATCGCCGGCCGGGTTGCCATTCATGCGTTGGCGCGTGCGGCAGCGATTGCCTCGAGTAGGACGTCCGGATCGTGCGCGCCGGAAACCGCGGTGCGGCCGTTGAAAATGAAGAACGGCACGCCGGTGATGCCGGCTTCCTGCGCCTCGCGATACTCCGCCTCGACTTCTACGCGGTAAGCATCCGCTGCGAGCATGGCTTGCGCCTCTTCGCGGGGAACGCCGCTGTCGGCGGCGAGCGCGGCGAGCACGTCGCGCTCGCCGATCCACCGGCCCTCGATGAAATACGCGCGGAACAGACGCTCGACCAGCGCACCGGCGTCGCCGCGTTGTTGCGCCCAGGCGAGCAGGCGATGCGCGTCGCGCGTGTTTGGCTGCCGTGCAATCCGGTCGAACTCGAAGGCGATACCGACCTCCGCGCCGACGGCTCGCACTCGGGCGTAGATCTCTGCCGCGCGCGCCTTGCCGCCGAACTTCTTCTCGAGATACGCCGCGCGCGCAATGCCCTCGACGGGCAGATCGGGGTTGAGCTCAAAGGGATGCCAGCGGACGGTGGGCGTGAGTTCCGGCTCGTTGACGCGCAATCGGGACAGCGCGGTTTCGAGCTTGCGCTTGCCGATGTAGCACCAGGGGCAGACAACGTCGGAGACGACGTCGACAAAAAGCGGCGCAGCAACCAGGCCGGCGGCGGACGATGGCACTGCCGTGCTCATCGCCGCAGCCTTCTTCGGCGGGCGCCGGCCACCAAGCGGCAGCAGCATGCATTCCGGAGCTGTGCGAACAAGATCGAAACAGATTTCACGTTATCCTGGTCAGGATCGCCATCGCGCCGGCGCTCGCGCGCATTGTACTGCAGCGGTTTTCCGTTTCTCAGGGAACCTGAGCTGGCGCGTCGCCGCGTTTGGTGCTAAGGAACCTAATCCCGACCCAACACGTCGCCACCCCGATGCCCCTACAGGCCCCACGCTGGGACATCTTCTGCAACGTCGTCGACAATTACGGCGACGTCGGTGTCGCCTGGCGTCTCGCGCGCCAGCTCGCCGGCGAGCACGCCATCGCGGTGCGCCTGTTCGTTGACGACATGCAGTCGCTCGCACGCCTCGCGCCGGAGATCGATGCGGCGACGAGCGAGCAACGCGCACGAGGCGTCGATGTGCGCCGCTGGTCAGGCGCGAAGGGCGATCTCGCCGCAGACCCGGGCGAGGTCGTCGTCGAAGCGTTCGGCTGCGGGCTGCCGCCGGCGTATCTCGGTGCGATGGCCGCGCGCGGCCGGCCGCCGGTCTGGATCAACCTGGAATATCTCTCCGCCGAATCGTGGATCGAAGGCTGCCATGGGCTTGCGTCGCGCCATGCGACGTTGCCGCTCACGCGTTACTTCTTCTTTCCGGGATTCACGGCACAGAGCGGCGGGCTCCTGCGCGAGCGCGACCTCTTTCTCCGCCGCGATCGGTTTCGAGCGACTCCCGGTGCGCGCGAAGCGATATGGCGAGCGCTGGGTATTGCGGCGCCCACTCCGGAAGCGCTGGTCGTGTCGCTGTTCTGCTATCCCAATGCCCCGCTGCCGTCCCTCCTCGACGCATGGTCGGAAAGCGCCCAACCGACGCTCTGCGTCGTTCCCGAAGGAACGGCGAACGCGATGCTCGAGCGCTGGACCGGCGGCGCCGAGCTCCATGCGGGCAAGCGCTTCGGCCGTGGCCGGCTCACGCTCGCCGCCGTGCTATTCGTCGCCCAGGACGATTACGACAAGCTGCTGTGGGTCTGCGACATTAATTTCGTTCGGGGCGAAGATTCGTTGGTCCGCGCACATTGGGCGGCGCGGCCGCTGGTCTGGCACGTGTACCCGCAAACGGAGAACGCGCATCGATTGAAGCTCGACGCATTTCTCGCGCGCTACGGCGCCGGGCTACGACCGGATCCAGCAGCGGCGTTGAGAAGCCTTTCGATCGCCTGGAATGGCGAGGGCGACGCGGGCGCGGCGTGGCAGCAATTCGCCGCCGCCCTTCCCGCGCTCCGCACGCACGCCGAATCCTGGACATCAGCACTGGCCGTTCAATCCGACCTCGCCAAGGGTCTCGTCAAGTTTTGTGCCGATCTAGTATAATTATTAGTTCTTCTAATCAATGGATTAGTCGAAGCGCCAGGCGGCGCCGACGCCTCCATCAAGAGACCAGGACTCATGGCTCGGCGAGTTAGTTCGGTTGACGACTCCGATGGGAATCTGACCATTGGGAAAGAGTTCGAGCGGAGCGTCGCATCTCATGCCGCTCGGCTCGCGATCCGGACGACAAGCCAAGAAGTGTCGTACGGCGAATTGAACCGGCGGGTCAATCGGATCGCACATTCATTGCTGCAAAGACCGGGAGGACCCGAATCGGTTGCGACATTGCTCGGGAGCGACATCACGCAAGTCAGCGCCTTCCTAGGAACGCTAAAAGTCGGCAGACGGTTTGTGCCTATCGACCCTAGCTTCCCACCCGAACGAGCCAGGTTTGTACTGAAGGACGCCCAGGCGCCTTTGCTGCTTACCGATGACCGCCACTTCCAGATAGCTGAGCGAATCTCGACGGCTGGAATCGAGCTCGTAAATCTCAATGAGTTGGATTCGAGTCTCAGCGAGGAGAATCCGGCCGAGGACTTTCCACTCGACACTCACACCTGGATTGTGTACACCTCCGGGACAACCGGCGATCCGAAGGGAGTGTTGCAGAACCATCGCAACCTCATGCACTACATCCGGCTGTACGCGGAAGGTCTTCAGATGTCTCCTGAGGACCGCGTGACCACGCTCTTTCCGTTCCATGTCAACGGTGCGTTGCACGACATTCTCCTGACGCTGCTCACGGGCGCAACGCTGTGCCCCTGGGACGCGAAGAAGGCGGGGTTCTCGGGGCTCGCCCGCTGGCTCCTCTCGCAAGGCAGCACCATGTATAGCTCGGTCCCCACTGCCTACCGGCAGTTCATCGCAACTTTGACAGGGGACGAACAATTCCCATCCTTGCGCATGGTTCGCCTCTGGGGAGAACCCTCGTACCGCCGCGACTTCACCGCGTTCCAAAAGCATTTCCCCGATCACTGCATCCTGGTCAACCGCATCGGCGCCAGCGAAACCGGGCCGGTCAGCTGGCAATTCTTTCGCAAAGACTCGGGCTTTGAGGGCAACAGCCTTCCCGTCGGATACCGCACAGCCGGGCACGACGTCGTCCTGGCCGATGAAGAGGGGCAGGAGGCGCTACCGGGCCAAGCGGGAGAAATCATCGTGCGCAGCCGGTATCTTTCTCCCGGCTATTGGCGTCGAGACGAGCAGACCCGTGCCGTGTTCGGAGGCGACACCGCCGATCCTGATGTACGCCTGTACCACACGGGCGATATGGCGCGCATGTTGCCCGACGGTTGCCTCGTCCCATTGGGCCGCAAGGATCATCAGGTCAAGATCCGCGGCTACCGAATCGAGGTGGAGGAGATCGAGCGGGTTCTGGTCTCCATCGACGGAATCGAAGATGCGGTAGTCGTGGCGGCGCGAGACCAGCCCGATGAAGCCCGCCTAGTCG
>DASWDF010000071.1:0-8836 GCA_036395475.1 Casimicrobiaceae bacterium | reverse complement strand
CTGCCAGCAGGCGATTCAAACGGATATAGGTCTTGGGGGCCGCCGGCGTGATATCTGCGAGCACACGCTCCATCAGCGGGCGCCACACGCGCGGGTTCGGCAGCAGCGTGCGCGAAGTCATGCCGATGGCATCGAGGATGTAATCCGGCGCAAAGGGGTTGTCGATCTCGCGTGTCAGGGTTTCGCCGAGCAGCACACCGACCCGCAGATCGAGCGCGTCGAGCTCGCGCTTGGTCAGCCGATGCAGGAACTGCGTTGCGGTCACCAGCGCGGACTGTTTTTCGTGGTCAAAGGCGTTGAGCACGCGCAACGACGCGAGCGAGCGGTCAGCATCGGGACGTCGGCCACTACGGCGATTGCCGGCAAGCCGTTTTTCGAACAGCTCCTGCAATGATTGTTCGAAGTGCTTGAGCCACTCGGGGCGCTTGCTGCGAAAATCCGCGACCTCGACGTCGGTGACGAATTTGTTCTGCTCGAAGAGGTCGTTGGTCCCGTCGATTGACGTTGCGACTACGTCGATCAAACCGGATTGGAACGTCGCAAAGCATTCGTGCAGCAGGGCTCGCGCCTGCTCAGGTGCGAGCAGCAATTTGCCATCGACGTCGGTGGCTGGCGGTGACGTTGTGGATGAAACCGGGTCAGACATGGTGATGCCGCAAGCTAGCGTGAGTTGGCCATCGCGTCGAGAGTCTCCGATGAACGTACCCTATGGTGGCATCCAACGGGGGCGGAAGTGAAGAGGAGAGCAGCAGCGCCGGTGGGCTACAGCATGATCGTTCCGCGTCGCAGTAAAGTGACAGCCGAACAATGATGGGGTCATAATAAGCCTCGCTCAGGTGGTGCAAGGCCGCCCGCATTTTCATGCGCATCGCCCGCGTCGGGGCGTTGTCCAGAGTCCCGGGAGAGGAATCGTCGATGAAGTGCCCCGCATGTGGTAATGAGAACCAGCCGGGTGCGAAATTCTGTGTCCATTGCGGAATCGTGCTGGGCACAGCATCTACGCCCGCATGGACGCCGCCCGCGGGCGCCGCATCCGCGACTGCGCCTGCACCGCGCCCCGCCGCGTCTGCACAACCGACGCCGACGCCCGAGCCGAGCATTGCACGACCTGCCGCTGCGATGGGGCCGGCCCCGGCCGCCCCTGCTGCGGTAGCCGCCGCAGCCGCGCGGGAATCGACGCGCAATACGGGGCTGATGATCGCGGTCATTGCGCTGCTCATCGTTGTCGGGGCAGGCGGCTATTTCGGCTACCGGATGCTCAGCGGCGAAGACAAGGAAACCGTCGTCGTGGTCCCGCCCAAGCCGGCGGAAGCACCTCCTTCACCTGCGGTGACGCCGGTGCCGGACACGTCGGCGACGCAGGAGGCGGCTTCGCGAGCAGCGCCGGCAGCAAGCCCGCCGATGGCTGCGCCCGGCCCCGTGACAGCCGTCGAGCCGCCGAAGACAGCTGCCGCCGCCCCGACCGGAGTGCCATTGCCGGGACGCCCGCCAATCGCAGCTGCGGGAACGAAAACCGATTCCGGACAAATGAAGGCAGCCCCATCCAAGGCGCCCCCAAAAGGAGCACTGCCGACCTCCGAAGCGCCAGCCAAGGCGGCCTCGCCGCCGCCCGTGGCGGCTTCGCCGCCCCCCAGCAAGACGCTGGCCAAGGCACCGGCTGTCGCGCCGGTATCCGATCGTTGGCAGATGATGGCCGAAGCGATGGCGCAGTGCGCTCAGGCGCCGTTTTTCTCGCGCATCGCCTGCGAGCAGCGGACCCGGAACCGGTATTGCGAGGGTCACTGGGGCCAAGTCGCGCAATGCCCGAGCGCGCCGACCAAGGATCACGGCCAGTAGCCGTTGCCAGCGATGCCGGCCGCTCGCGCGACGGCCGGCGGCAGCGCATCGCGCCGTAGCGCCGGCTGCAGCATTCGGCTCGAGGGCCCGGGTTATACTGATTGGCAGCGCGCCACCGCGCGCCGCCGGCAGTAAAGCGGACCTGGCCCGCCATGCTCGAAAATCTCCTCGCGCCGAAATTCATCGTCCTGTACGTCTTTATCGCCTCGGCGATATACGTGCATTACCGTGGCCGCGTTCGGCACGGCTTCCTGCGCCAGTTGACCGATCATTCGTCGCTGATGGCGCCGTACAACGCGCTGATGTACCTGTTTTCGGCCGTCCCGAATCGGCCTTTCGTCGACGTCTCTCGCTTTCCCGAGCTTTCGCCGCTCCGCGACAACTGGCAGACGATACGTGAGGAGGCTGTAAAGCTGTTCGACGAGGGTCATATTCGCGCCGCGGCGAAATACAACGACCTCGGCTTCAACTCTTTCTTTCGCACCGGCTGGAAGCGCTTTTATGTCAAGTGGTACGACGAGCCGTTGCCGTCGGCCAAGGCGCTATGTCCGCGGACCGTCGAGCTTGTGCAGTCGATCCCTTCGGTCAACGCGGCGATGTTTGCCCTGCTGCCGCCGGGTGGCAAGCTCGGTGCCCACCGCGATCCATTCGCCGGTTCGCTGCGTTACCACCTCGGGCTGATCACGCCGAATTCGGAGGCCTGCCGCATCTTCGTCGACGGCGAGCCCTACTTCTGGCGCGACGGCGAGGCCGTCATGTTCGACGAGACCTTTATCCATCGCGCCGAGAACAAGACCGACGTAACGCGCGTGATCCTGTTCTGCGACATCGAGCGTCCGCTGTCGAGTCGCATCATGACGTGGTTGAACCGCGGCTTCCGCAATACGGTCATCCGTGCCAGTCAGACCGAGAACACTCCGGGGGACCGCGTCGGCGTGCTCAACCGGATCTTCAGCGTCGCGTATTACCTGCGCCTCATCGGCAAGCGCATCAAGAGCCGCAGCAAGCTCGCGCACTACACGCTCAAATGGCTGATCATCGGCGGGCTGCTCTACTGGATCTTTGTCTAGCGCGGTCTGCCTGACTTGCGCCGGACGGCGGCCAAGGTTGGAGGGGGAGCGGCCATGAAGCCATTGCAGATTCGCCGCCTCGCGTTCGGCGCATTGGCGCTGATGGCTTACCTGACGGCGATCGGCGCGCCGAAGGTCGGCGATCCGCCCGAAGCGAAGGACCTCGCGCTCGTCGGTTACCACGATCTGCAGGCGCGCAGCGCCTACCAGCCGCTCATACGCGAACAGAGCGGCCGCTGGATTCTCTACGTGGGCCATCACGGGGGCACCGAAGGCGCGCCCAAGCCGATCAATCCGCTAAGCGGTAACGCCGAATTCAACGGCACGTCGATCCTCGACGTCACCGACCCGCGCGCGCCGCGCTTGCTCGCGCATATCGCCGGCGAGGAAGGCCTGGGCGAAGCCGGCGGCGCGCAGATGGTGCGCGTGTGTTCCGGCAAGGAGCTGCCGCACGGCGACCCGGCCAAGTTCTATCTCTTGCGTCCGTTCGGCAATGCATGGCAGGAGATCTGGGACGTCGGCGATCCGTCGCGCCCGCGACTCGTCACGCGCCTCGGCCCGTTGAAGGGCACGCACAAGAACTGGTGGGAGTGTGACACCGGTATCGCGTATCTCGTATCCGGCGTCGAGGGCTGGCGCACCCGGCGGATGACGCAGGTCTATGACTTGAGCGATCCGGCCAAGCCACGTCTCATCCGTAATTTCGGTCTCCCCGGACAGCAGCCTGGCGCCACCGGCGACGTGCCGGTGGAATTGCACGGTCCCATTTCGACCGGACCGGCGGGCAATCGCGTCTACTTCGGCTACGGCACGAACAAGGCTGGCATGGTCCAGATCGTCGATCGCAAGAAGTTGCTCGAAGGTCCGCCGGAGCCGACGACCGCGAACCTGCTTTACCCGGAAGTCGGGCGGTTGGTGCTGCCGCCCAACGTGGGCGCACATACCGCGTTCCCTCTGCTCAAGATGGATGTTGCGGAATTCGGACACGATAAAGACGGCGGCACGCGCGATTTCATCGCCGTCGTCGACGAGTCCTTGGTTAACGAATGCCAGGAAGCGCGGCAGATGCTCTGGATCGCCGACATCACTACCGAATCGCGGCCGTTCGGCGTGGCGAGCTTCACCGTGCCCGAGGCAAGCGGCGATTTCTGCACGCGCGGCGGGCGGTTCGGAACGCACTCCTCGAACGAAAACTTCACGCCGATCTATTACCGCCGCATCCTGTTTCTCGCGCATTTCAACGCCGGCGTGCGCGCGGTCGACGTTCGCGATCCGTATCACCCGCGCGAGGTCGCGTATTTCATTCCATCGATCACCGCGAAGACGGAGCCACGCTGCGTCAAGATCGGTGAAGCCGACCGCTGCAAGCTGGCGATACAAACCAACAATGTCGAGGTCGATGATCGCGGCTACATCTACGCGGTCGACCGGGCCAATACCGGCTTGCACATCCTCGAGCTGACCGGCGAGGCGCGCAAGATCGCGGCTTTCCAGCGCTGAGGAGCGCTTAGGCTCTGTCGCGCCGCGATTGCGGCATGCGGCTTGCTTGTCGTCCGCAAGACGGATGCAAGAGACCGCGCATAGCGAGCGGCCTATGCCGCTATCATGGAAGGGAAAACAGGCCGTCCGTGACCGGGCGAACCCAGTCGCCATCTCGAGGAGAAGGGCCGGATGAAGTGCCGCATTTGCGCCAGCGAGTGCCCGCCAGGGGCAAAGGTCTGCGGCGATTGTGCGGCCGCGCGCAAGCGCGCGTTCGCGGCCACCGTCACACAGCCGCTGCTCGCAGCCATGGGCGCTCCGAGCGTGAGCCAACCGCGGTTTGCACCGCGTCCGGCTCAACGCAAACTCGTAAGCAGGTTCGCATCTTCTTCTGCCACGCGATCGGAAACCCCGGTTGCGCCATCGACCGCGGACCACGGCACGGCACCTGGGCGCGTCAGCTTGAAGTGGCTTCTGCTCGGGGTCGCGATGGCAACGACGATCGTCTTCGTCGTGATCAGGATCCTGGCATCGGGCCAGGCTGCCGACAGTGGCGAGATCGCGGCGGATGCGGCAAGCGAGACGACGGCGTTGTTTGCGGCGCGCGATGCTGCGCCCGCCGTCGAAGCGCCCCGGGAGACGGCGCAGAATCAGCCCGTTGCCGCCGGCACCGGCGTTGCGCCGCCCGACGCCAAGACCGATGCGCACGTTGCGCTCAAGAACGCGGCGCCCAAGGCGGGAGGACGCAAGGCCGCCGGCAAGGTCGAAGCCGCGACCGATGCGTCGCTCGAGCCGTCGCCGAAGATCGAGCCCGCGACGGCCGCGCCTCGCCGCGCGCCGACACGCGTTGCCGAAGCCCCGCGGGACCCTTGGCAGGCGATGAACGAGGGGTTGTCGCGTTGCGCACGCGAAGACTTCTTGAACCGTATCGCTTGCGAGCAGCGGGTACGCGTGCAGTACTGCCCGAACTATTGGGGATTGGTCCCGCAGTGTGCAATAGGCCGGACGACGGACCACGGCCAATAGCAGGCTGATGCAGAACTGCTGCGCGGGCCGGCTGCTTTGTCGTGTCCTCGCTCGGCGCTCGCCGTACTTATTCTGTACTGTCTCGCGCCTCGCTGCGGGCCGCCTCGCATCCGGCCCTGCTCGCGACGTTCTGCATCACCCTGCCGCACGCTAACGGACGCCGTATCGTGCCCACCTAACCGCGGCCGACAAACGGCATCTTCGTTGCCATCACCGTCAAAAACTGCACGTTCACGTCGAGGGGCAGACTCGCCATGTAACACACCGCGCTCGCGACGTGCTCTACGTCCATCAACGGCTCGACCGCGATCGAGCCATTGGCCTGCGGGACGCCTTTCGCCATCCTCGCGGCCAGATCCGTCGCAGCGTTGCCGATGTCGATCTGCCCGCAGGCGATGTCGTACTTGCGCCCGTCGAGCGAGGCCGACTTGGTAATCCCTGTGATAGCGTGCTTGGTCGCCGTATAGGGAATGGAATTGGGCCGGGGAGCGTGCGCGGAAATCGAGCCGTTGTTGATGATGCGGCCGCCGCGCGGGTCTTGGCTCTTCATGAGTCGGAATGCCTCCTGCACGCATAGAAACGTGCCGGTCAGGTTGATGTCGACGACAGTCTTCCACTGCTCGTAGGTCAGATCTTCGAGGTTGATGCCCGGCGCGCCGACGCCTGCGTTGTTGAACAGCAGATCGAGGCGGCCGAAGGTTTCCTTCGTTTTCGCGAACAGCGCGCGCACCGAAGCCGCATCGCTGACATCGGTCGCGACCGCGAGCGCGCTACCCGGTCCTGCGCCGGCCTCGACCACGACTTGATCCAGCGGTTCCTTGCGCCGTCCTGCCAGTGCGACGCGATAACCCTCACGCAGCAGCGCGAGCGCGACGGCCTTGCCGATCCCTGTCCCGGCTCCCGTGACGATGGCGATCTTGTCGTGTGTGGCCATGGACGATCACTCCTCGATGCAGTTGAAAATCTGGAATCTTTCGAAAGAGCAGGCGTCAGCGCGTGAGGAAACCGTGCTTGCCGAACTGGCGCAAGTATTCATCGATGCGCTGCTCGCGAGCGATGGCGTCGGAAGCGGGCAGGACATCCGCCATGGCTGTGGCAATTTCCGTGCGCGTGCGACTGCCGTCGAGCAGCGTGAGCAGGCGCAGCGCGGCCTGATCGTGCACTTGGATCGTCTCGTGCCACAGATTGGTCACCCAGACTCCGCGCCTGGCTTGCCAGCGGGAGACGACGCTCGCCACTGGCCGCTCTCCGGCGAGCGATACGAGCGTAGGCGGATGCAGCTGTAGCATGAGCAAGCCCATCAGGCAAGCGTCGGCGATGATCGCTTCGACCGAGCGCGGCGAAGCCGCGCCGACGGAGGTCGGAGGCCATAGCAATCGCTCCTCGATCTCGGCCAGCGACACCGTTTGCGGTGCGATCGCGATGAGCCATTCGAACAAGGCGCGCAGCGCTTGCGCCTCGGGGCCGGCCGGCGCGTCCAGTTGGCCGGGATCGATCAGCGGTTTACCAGCGGCTGCGGCACGCAACAGCGCCGTGGATGCCGCAATCTGCATCGATGCGAGACGCTCCGGCGCCAGCTGAAAACCTGTCGCCGATTTGGCACGGCAAAGCAAGCTTTGTCGAAACCGCCGCAGGTGCGCGAAATCGAGATACTGCTCGAGCTCGAGGCGATCGAGCCCTGTGAGCAGCCGCTGCATCGATGGCGCGACGCCGACAGGGATCGTCACCCGTAGCCGCGCCTCGGATACGAACTCGAGGCCGTGACGGCCGGCATGAGCGACGAATTCGCGAAAGTAGACCGGGTCGTTGGGTTCGGCGAGATCGTCGTGATAGAGCACGCAGTCCGGTACCTGCGCGACCCGTTTGAACTCGGCGCGAAGCAGCGCATCGGTCTTGTCCTGCGTGATGCCGGGTTCCGCGAGGGCGACGGCAAGCTCCCGCGCCCGGTCCAGCCGCGCCTGTGCACCTTCGACGCGCTCGATGTGGAGGCGCAAGACCTCCCAAACCGCCTGCCGCACGTGACAGCCGGGGTAGACGTTATAGCTGACGAACATGACCCCGTTCGGCTTGAGCCTCCGTGCTGCCAGGGCAAACATAGCATCGCGCACCCGCGCCGGAACCCACGAGTAGAGTCCGTGCGCAATCATGTAGTCGAAGTCACCGAACGCTTCCGGCAGCTCGCTCAAGTCTCCCGTTACAAACGTGACGTTGGCGAGCCCCAGCTCGGCGGCGGCCTGCCGCGCCGCGGCGATGGCGCGCGGCGAAAGATCGCAACCGACGAACTGGCCATCGGGCAGGCTTGCCGCCATGGGCAGCAGATTGGCTCCGTCGTTGCAGCCGAGCTCGAGGACGCGGCAGGTCGCGACGCTTGGCGGTGCGAGACCGAACAACGTGGCGACGACGGCCATGCGATCGGGATGCGAGAGTGCGTTCGGCTGCCCCTCGTACGCGACGGCGTCGTACTTCTCGGCCAACGCCGCGTTGGTCGTGCGCTCGCTCAAGTGCATTTCCGGAAGATGCTCGCTGGCGGCATGCGGCAGCGGGATAGGCGCGGGCATCGAATCGATGGCTATCGTCTTCCGGCGAGGTGGTCGGGTCCGAAAGCGCCCGGCAACAGCTCGGTAAGCGTGTAGCGGCGCTCTGCGGTCGCGTCGTCAGTGCAACAGACGACTAGCGCATCGGGGCCGAACTCGTGAATGACCTGGCGGCACGCACCGCATGGCGGGGCTGGGGCCGGGGTCGGCGTATAGACGACGACCACCTCGATCCTGCGCGCGCCCTGCGCGATCGCCTGAAATATCGCATTGCGTTCGGCGCAGATGGTGAGCCCGAACGAAGCGTTCTCGACATTCGCGCCGGCATAAATCTCGCCGTTAGACCCAAGAACCGCGGCGCCCACCGGAAAGCTGCTATACGGCGCGTAGGCGTGCGCCGCAGCTTCCCGTGCGCGCCGCTTGAGCTCATCGAGGGTTGGCGTGGGAATTGTCATGGTCGACACGATTGGGCGGCGCCATTGTACCGGCGGCGCGACCGCCGGCGGGGACTGGCGCTTGTCGGACGAATTCTGAGTACCTTGTAAGACGCCGTCTTTTTTACGCGCCGGCACCGCTGCGACGCAAGTCGCCCGGGCGCGAGGTGGTAGATTTAGCCGTAACGCGCAACGCTAGGGATTGCGTTTGTGCGTCAACTTCCATCAAGGAGGCACAATGAACAGGCGTAATGCGTTGGTCGGCGCGATGGCCGCGATCGCCGCCATGGCTATGCCGATGACGGGCCTTGCCGCGCGGGTGGTTATCGTCGATGTCGCTCCGCCGCCCCCGCGCGAGGAGGTCGTGGTGACCCGCACCGGTTATGTCTGGGTGCCTGGGTATTGGCACTGGGATCGCGGTCGTCACGTTTGGGTAAAGGGACACTTGGTTCGCGCG
>DASWDF010000070.1:0-15950 GCA_036395475.1 Casimicrobiaceae bacterium | reverse complement strand
AACCTGGCCAGAACGCCATCGCCGGCCGTACCGACCTCTATGCCGCGATATTGCCGAAACTCGCTCCGCACGCGCCCGTAGAAGCCTTGCAGGAGATCCCGCCAGCGCTGGTCGCCCATGGCCGCCGCCTGATCGGTCGAGCCGACGATATCGGCAAACAGAATCGTCGCCAGGATGCGATCCGGCTCCCGCACATGGCGCTCCCCGGTGACAAATTCCTCGATCTCGTCGACGATCGCGTCGGCATCGGCCGCCCAGGGCAGATGGTCCGTGCTGGCGAGTTCGACAAGCTTCGCCTCCGGAATTCGCTCGGCCATGTAACGGCTCGCGCCCACATTGGTCGTCAAGTCGCCGGTCGCATGCAGGATCAGCGTCGGCACCCGAATCGCGGGCAGAATGTGCCGGATGTCGATCTCGTAATTCATCCGCATCAGGGCCTCTGCGGCGCCAGGGCTCGCACTCATGCGCAGGAGTCGCGCCCACCACTGGCGGGCACGCTCGTCGTGCATCAGACTCGGCGCCCTGATGTCGAGTCCGACAGGACCACCCCAGCCGCACTGGATCGCCTCGAGAAAGCTATCGTGGACGTCCAGCGGACGTCCCCACGGGTAATCCGGAGCCGGCTTCAGCCGCGCATAGCTGCCGACCATGATCAGGCCCGACGTACGAGCGGGGTAAGTCGCGGCAAAGAGCGCGCACATCACACCACCCTCGGAATACCCGCAGAGCGCGGCACGCTCCGAGCCGACGGCATCCATCACCGCCCGCACGTCGTCCATTCGCGTTTCGAGGGTGGGCAGTTCGCCCAATCGATCCGAGAGCCCGGTGCCGCGCTTGTCGAACAGGATCAGCCGCGAGAATGACGCGAGGCGCCTGAGAAACCGCGCGACCGCAGGCTCCTCCCAGAGCACCTCGATGTTGGAGACCCAGCCTGGTACCAGTATCAGATCGCGCGGCCCATCGCCGATGACTTGATAGGCGATATTGATCTCGCCGCTCTTGGTGTATCGCGTTTCAGGGGTCATGGTCGGCGTCAAGCGCTGTGACGAACTTCCACTGGCGTATTACCGGATTACCTCGTCCACGCGCAGCGGCGGCGCCGACCGCGTGCATGTCAGGCGCTGCTTTCCCGGCATACCGTTCACTCGATCACTCTGTCCGCGCGCACGAGCAGCTGCTGCGGGATGCTCACGCCGAGTTTCCGGGCAGTCGCGAGGTTGATGACGAGCTCGATCCGGGTGGGTTGCTCGACCGCCAGGTCCGCGGGCTTGGTTCCCTTCAGTACCGCATCTAGATAGCGTGCAACCCGCTTGTAATAGTCGCGATAGCTGAAGCCATAGCTCATCAGCCCGCCCGCTTCGGCAAATTCGTGGAAACCGTCGATCGCCGGGAGTTTATGGCGATCCACAAGCGGAACGATTCGATGCATCTGGCCCGCGAGAAAGACCTCAGTCATGACTACCAGCGCGCCGGAGCCATGCTTCTTCATCTGCGCGAATGCGGGATCGATGTCGCCGGGCACGCGGGCTGCGATTTGCACGACCTTGACGTCCAGTAGCTTGGCCGCTTCCTGAAACTGCGCCCAGTAGTAGGCGTCGACTTGGTCGTCCGGGTTGGTAAGCACGGCGACATGGCGGACCTTGGGTACGGCAACGGTCAAGAGTTCGAGCCACTTGGGAATCAGCGCCTCGAATAGCGTCGAAGTGCCGGTGACATTCGCACCCGGCCGCGCATAGCTGGAGATGAGCCCCGCCGTGATGGGATCGCCATCCACCGACATGACGATCGGGATTGTCCGCGTCGCCTTCTTCGCGGCGCGGGTCGACGGGATACAGGTGGTAACGATCGCGCTCGGCTGATTTTTCACTAGCGAGTCGGCGATCTCCGGAAAGTCGTTTGCCATGTTTCCCGCCCATCGCGCGTCGATGGCGATGTTCTTGCCGTCGACGTAGCCGAGCTCGCGCAAACCGTCCTTGAAGGCTGCCAGAAACACTTCGTTGGTCTTGAGCGATCCGGTGGACATGTAACCGATGCGCGGCACCTTGGCCTTTTGCTGGGTACGGCCTGCGAACGGCGACGCCAATAGCCCGGCGCCCAAGGCAAGCAGCACGTTTCGTCGTGTCGTCATTGGATGACCTCGTCGCGGTGTCGACCGGAACTCAGGAACGCTCTCGCTCCACCGTACAGCGTTCCGGATTGCAGAGGGACTCTAGGGGTTTGCGCTGAGAGGGTCAAGGCGCGAGTTGTGCTCGACGCGTCAGCCGAGTGTGAGCACGATACAATGCGCGGCGATCATTTGACGAGACGCCGCATGGCCGCTGACGTATTGCCTTCCATCGAGCTCGAAACCGCGCCGAATCCGAGCGCCAGCGTCATCTGGCTCCACGGTTTGGGGGCCGACGGCAACGACTTCGTGCCGATCGTGCCGGAGCTGGGGCTGCCGGCGAGCTTGCGGCTGCGTTTTGTTTTCCCGCACGCACCGGTGCGTGCGGTCACCATCAACAACGGCATGCGCATGCGCGCCTGGTACGACATCGCCGCCGCAGACTTGACCAACCGCGCCGACCTTGCCGGCGTGCGCGAATCACAAGGCCAACTCGAGGCGCTGATCGAGCGCGAGAATGCGCGGGGCATGCCGTC
The DNA here is from genome assembly GCA_036395475.1 of Casimicrobiaceae bacterium. Lineage (GTDB taxonomy): Bacteria > Pseudomonadota > Gammaproteobacteria > Burkholderiales > Casimicrobiaceae > PALSA-1003. The sequence continues at coordinate 13,310 of DASWDF010000070.1, read as the reverse complement.
CGAACGAATCGTGCTGGCGGGCTTTTCGCAGGGCGGGGCGATTGCGCTGTACACGGGCTTGCGTCACCGCGGGTGTCTGGCCGGCATCATGGCGCTGTCCTCATATTTGATCGCGCCTGACAAGCTCGCGCTCGAGGCGAGCGCGGCGAACCGCAACGTGCCGATCTTCATGGCGCACGGAATCGCCGACCCCGTCGTGCACTTCCAATGGGACGAGGCGTCCAGGCGCATGCTCGAAGCTGCCGGCTATGCCGTCGAGTGGCACAGCTATCGCATGGAACACTCGGTGTGTCTCGAGGAAGTCCAGGCGATCGGTGCGTGGCTCACGCGCGTGCTGACAATCTGACTGCGCCTGGCCACGTCCGGCGTAGCCCGGGTTGAGCGCACGCGAAACCAGGGGCATCTGCAACATCGAAGCGTCGCCCCGGGCATCGCGCTGCGCGCTCAGCCCGGGCTACGGCACTGATTGCAGGGGATTGCACTAAGCGTAGCCCGGGCTGAGTGTAACGAAGCCCGGGGCATGCGCAACATCGCAGCGTCGTCCCGGGCATCGCGCTGCGCGCTCAGCCCGGGCTACATTGGGCTACGTCGTGCGCATCGTGAGCCGCGCGCCGTCATCGGCCACGACGGTGAATCCCAACCGCGCGTAGAGCCGCTGCGCTGGGTTGCACTTGAGCACCAGCAGCTCGACCGCGCGCCCGTCTGCTTTCGCCAGCTCCAGCAGTGCGCGGATCACCGCCGTGCCGATGCCGCGGTTGCGCTCGGCGGCGACAAGCTCGATGTCGCGCAGAAAGATCTTGCGCCAGTGCCGCGTGAGGCTGATGCGGCCGATGTCGCGCGGGACCGGACCGCGCCTTACGATGACCGCGTGCTGTGCCGGTGCGTATGTGGTCGTGAAATGTTGCCGCTGCCAGCCTTCATCCCATCCCCAGGTGGCCTCGACGTAATCGCGCATCGCGGACCGGTGCAGCGCGAACAGGAAATCCTCATCTTCGCGCTGCGCCGGGCGTAACGCGCACTCACGAAATGCCGGCACGCGATCGAGCGCCGCAGCCAGCGGCTCAATCCACTGCGCCACGCGAGCCGCCCCGAGTCAGCGCCGGCGCCCTGGGATCGGCCCCAGCCACTGGAGAATCTCCCACTGCGAAAAGAACGCGATCGCCTGCGGATCCCGGTGCATGGCATCCAGCACATATGTACCGTAGGCCGCGCCGCCGGCCGCGTAATAGCCTGCGGCCGCACCGCCGACAGCAATCCAGCCGAGCGCAGCGCCGCCGGTCGCGACCGCGCCGACCGCAGCACCGCCGATCGCCAGCAACACGCCGAGCGAAAAGCCGCCGAGCGTCGCGAGACCGACGGCCACTCCGCCCATCGCGATCACGCCGATCGCGAAGCCGCCGATGGCGATGATGCCCGTCGCCGTGTCACCGATCGCCAGCACGCCTTTCGCATGGCCCCGCATTTCGCCTTTGGTCAGATCGGGGCCCCAGGCGATCGAATACAGCGGGAGCCCCAGAAAAACATGTTCGCTCTGCTTGCGGACACTTTGCCGCGCAAACGCAGATTGCAAAGCCTGCAGTTGGGCTAGCTGAACGCTGTTGAGCTTCTGCTGATCCGGTTCACGCATAGGCATGGTCGTCTCCTCGTGAGCGTTCGTTACCTTCCAGCTATCGGCTGGATGATAAGCGCCGTGTCACGCCGACGCATCATCGGTACGGCGGCCCGTGGTGGTGCCGCGCCGGCGGGCGGTGATGCCTCGCCGTGCCAGCGCGTCGCGCAGCAGAAATTCGATCTGCGCGTTGACGCTGCGCAGCTCCGCCTGCGCCAGGCGCTTCAGTTCCGTCCACAGGGCGGGATCGAGACGGAGCAGGAACGCCTTCTTGTCGGCCATCGACGGCGCTCAACCCGGCCTTCGGAACCGCACGCAGAGGGCGACCGTCCATACACACATCGCGGCGATGAAGCCGGCAATGAGCCCCTGAAACGGACGGTCGGGCAGTTGCGCCGGCACACTCGTGTTGGCGGCGACGATGACCCAATGGACACCGACGATGAAAAGCGTGAGCAAGCAGCCGAAGGCCCAACCGAAATCCGCGAGCGCGGCGAGCGAGCGGTCGCGGCGCTCGGGCGCGAGCCAGTAGTCGCGGTTGGGGACATTCACGGCGCCGGGAAAGATGCGCGGGAGCCACGTAATCAGGGTGACGAGAACAAGCGGCAATAGCGTTGCAGTGCCGAGCATAATCGCGACGTACGTGTCACGCGGTGTCCAGGCGTTCGGCTGGTCGCCGCGTCCGAAATGCGACGCAACCTGTGCGGGAAGATCGCCCGCGGTGGCTATGATGAACGCAGCACCGCTGGCGGCGAGCGCGATGAAGAGCGGCAGAAAGAAACGACGCATCGTGAAATCTCCTGGTTCGTAGGGCCGCGCCGCGAGCGATGATGCCGCACAGCGCGGACTCCGCGACGACAGGGCTTCAGCCGCGTCGGTTGCCGACGAGCGCGCCGACGAAGAGCCCAGCGGCCGTTCCGAGCGCGAGTCCGATCGCGTCGTAGCCGGTCGCGACGCCCAGCGCTGTTCCCACACCGATACCCACGACCAGCCACAGCCCGCTGAAGCGTTCCTGCAAAGCGTTCATGAGCGGCTCCCGATCATCCGTTGTAAAGAGTGCCGGTGTTGATCACCGGCTGCACTTCGCTCTCCGCACAGAGCACGGTCATCAGATTGCTGACCATCGCCGCCTTGCGCTCGTCGTCGAGGTCGACGACCTGCTTGGCGGACAGCTCTTTCAACGCCATCTCTACCATCGACACCGCGCCGTGCACGATCTTGGTTCGTGCGGCGATGATCGCTTCGGCCTGCTGTCGCCGCAGCATGACTTGCGCGATTTCCGGCGCGTAGGCGAGGTGTGTGAGCCGCGCTTCCTCGACCACGATGCCAGCCTTATCGAGGCGCTGCTGCAGCTCGAGTACGAGCGCGCGAGTGACGATGTCGGCGCTGGCGAGCAGCGTCGGCTGGTGTTGACCCGCGGCCGCGGCGCCATCGCCTTCATCGTAGGCGAACGAGGAGGCGAGATGCCGCACGGCGGCCTCGCTCTGCAGCTTCATGTAGTTCTCGTAATTGTCGACGTCGAAGCTCGCCTTGGCGGTGTCGTCGACGCGCCAGACGACGACTGCGGCGATCTCGATCGGGTTGCCGCGCTTGTCATTGACCTTGAGCCGCTCGCCGTTGAGGTTGCGCGCGCGGAGCGAAATCTTGCGCCGCGTGTAGAACGGATTGGTGCCACGAAGTCCGGTCATCCGCGTCGTCCCGCGGTAGCTGCCGAAGAGCTGCAGGATCGCCGCTTCGTTCGGCTGTACCGTGTAGAGACCGGCGAGGAGCAGCACGCCGAAGGTCATCAACGCCATGAAAACGAGCACCGCGCCGATGAGTCCGCCGGCTGACGATAGCCGCCCGGAGGTGAGGGTGTGAACGAGGACCCAGATCGCGACTCCGACCAGCGCGATGCCGACGCCAAGCACCGCGAACCCGTTCCACGTGCCGATTAGACGCTCCTGGTGTGTGCTCTTGCCCGCGTTTGCCGCTGTGCGATCCATGCTGCCCTCCCCTGGACGCGTCCGGCCGCAGCCGCGGCTCGAGACGAAAAATCGTACCGATATCTAAACGATATCATTATAATATTGGGACTGTCAAGCGGATGAAGCAAGCGGATGAAGCAAAAAAAGCGGACGGGGTTGCCGTCCGCTTTAGAGGCGCCGCAAACCGGGCGGCGCCGAGGGGAGAGAAGTCAGATTGCTCGAACGATCAACCGAGCGTCACAGGAATGAAGATCCGCGCATCGTTTCGCTGGACGAGCAGGGCGATCGTCTTGCCCGATTTGTCGATCGCGCTCTTCAACTCCTCGACGCTCTTCACCGGAGTGTTGTTGACCGCGACGATCACATCGCCAGGACGCACGCCCGCGCGCTCTGCCGCGCCGGCGACGTCCTGAACGACCAGCCCATGGTCGAGATCGGTGCTCCGCTTCTCATCGGCGCTGAGCGGACGCACGGCAATACCCAGCTTCGCCTTGCCGAGCGACTCCTTGTCACGTGCATCGGCAATGGTTCTATCCTTGATCGCGCCGATCGTGGCAGTGAGCTGCTTGGGCGAGCCGTTGCGCCAGATATCGAGTGTCACCTTCGAACCCGGTTTGAGCGAAGAAATCATCGGCGGCAGATCGCCCGAGCGGGAGATCTCCTTGCCGTCGAGCTTGAGGATGACGTCGCCGGGCTCGAGGCCCGCGTTCGCACCCGCACTGCCTTTCTCGACCGAGGCGACGAGCGCGCCGGTGGGCGACTTCAGGCCGAAGTTCTGTGCCAGCGCCTGATTGACTTCCTGGATTGCGACGCCGAGCCTGCCGTGGCTTACCTTGCCGTCCTGCTGGATCTGGTCCTTGACCTGCATCGCGACGTCGATCGGGACAGCGAACGCGAGACCCTGAAAGCCGCCGCTGCGGCTGAAGATCTGCGAATTGACGCCGATGACTTCGCCCTTGAGGTTGAACAGCGGGCCGCCCGAGTTGCCGGGATTGACGGCGGCGTCGGTCTGGATGAACGGCACATACGAATCGCCCGGCAGCGAGCGCGACTTGGCGCTGACGATGCCGGAAGTCACCGTATTCTCGAAGCCGAACGGCTGGCCGATCGCGACGACCCATTCGCCGACCTTGGTCGTTTTTGGATCGCCGATGCGCACGTACGGCAGATCGCGCGCAGCGATCTTGAGGACCGCGATATCGGTTGTCTTGTCGACGCCGAGAACCTTGGCGGTGAACTCGCGCTTGTCGGTCAGCTTGACGGTTACTTCCTCAGCACCGTCGACGACGTGCGCATTGGTGAGGATCACGCCGTCCGCGCTGACGATGAAGCCGGAACCGACGCCACGCATCGGAGCGCGTTCCTGCGGTTCGGGGAACTGGAACTGGAACGGCAGATTGCGGAAGAATTGCGGCAGGTCCTCATCGTCCGGCATCTGGAAGCGTGGCATGCGCGCCGCAGTCTTGGTACCCTGCACGACGCTGATATTGACGACTGCAGGACCGTATTTTTCGACCAGGCCGCTGAAGTCGGGCAGCGCCGCGGCTGGAAGTGCAGCCGGCGTCTGCGCGAGCGGGGTCGGCGCGACCGCGGGCGCGCCGGTCGTTGCGGCCGTAGCCGGGTGCAGCGCGACGTGATCGGCTACGCCGACGCCGAGCGCGAACGCGGCGGCGAGCGCCAGCGCTACCGCGCTGCGTTTAAAGGTGTTCGCTTGCATCGCTTGCTCCTTGAAAGGTGATCGGGACCCAACGGCGGTCCCGCGTAGTACGCAAGATACGAACGAAGACTTAAGGCAGACTTAAGGCGAGCCGCGTAGCCTGGGCTGAGCCCGAAGGGCGATGCCCGGGACCGGCATCGTATCGTCGCATCGCCCCGGTTCCCTCGGGATCACGTCGGCGCCACCCGGGTCGTAGCCCGGGCTGAGCCCGAAGGGCGATGCCCGGGACCAGCATCGTATCGTCGGATGGCGCGGTTTCCCCGGGCATCGCTGCGCTCAGCCCGGGCTACGAAAACTTGTAGCTGCGAATTCATTCGCACGCGCCCGTCGCATTACACCGCAGCGGCGGGGAAGCGCACCGTGACGCCCAGGCCCTTGCCCTCCAGACCTTCGCCCAGCGCGATCTCGGCGCCGTGCCGATCGGCGATGCGCTTGACGATCGCAAGCCCCAGACCACTGCCGCGGGCGCTCGTGCCTTGAGCGGTGTCCCCCGTGACTGCCACCGGCTGGCCGCGGTAGAACCGGTCGAACACCCGCGCGCGCTCGGCCGGCGCGATGCCTGGACCGTTGTCGCGAACGGCGAGCGTGACGCGATCGCCTTCGACTTGCACGGTGATATCGACGCGTCCGCTGGACGGTGTGTAGCGGACCGCGTTATCGATTAGGTTGGAGAGCAAGGTGCGCAACGCGTCCCGGTCGCCACGCACCGCCGCGCTCCCGCCTTCGCTCAACCCCAGGTCGATTGTCTTTTCCGCAGCGAGCGGCGCTAATTCGGCGATGGTCTCGCGCGCGAGCGCGGTGAGATCGACGAGCGCCTCCGGCCGTTCGGCTGCGTCGACGCCGGGCTCGGTTCGCGCCAGCGTCAGCAACTGTTCGGAAAGCCGCGTCGCGCGCTCGAGGCCGGACTTGAGATCGGCGAGCGCCTTGCGGCGCTCGGCTTCGGTCGCCGCGCGCTCGGCGAGCTGCGCCTGCAGGTGCACCGCCGTCAAGGGCGTGCGCAACTCGTGCGCGGCATCGGCGATGAACGTGCGTTGCACGGCGAGCGCCTTGCCGAGTCTTTCCAGCAGGCCATTGAGCGCGCGGACCAGCGGTTGCACCTCCGCCGGCAGGTCGCGCTCGGCGAGTGGCTCGAGCTGCGTCGGCGAACGTCGGCCCACGGCCGCGGCGACGCGCTCCAACGGCTCGAGCCCGCGCGCGATGATGAACCAGATCAGAAGCCCCAGCGCCGGCAGCACCGCGAGTAGCGGCACGATTGTGCGCAGCGCCATGCTCGCCGCAAGCTCGCGACGTGCGCGCATCGGCTGCGCGACCTGCACGACCTGGCTTCCCGTCAAGGCGCTGAACACGCGCCATTCGCCGGATTCAGTGCGCAAGTTGGTAAACCCGAGTTGCGCGTGCTGCGGCAGCACGCGCTGCGGCTGCGAGAGGTAGAGCTGCATGCCATTGCGGTCCCAGATCTGCACGACCAGCGCATCGTCGGCCGCGCCGCCCCCGGGCGCTCCGGTCGGCGCAGCCGCAAACGGTGCGTCGGTCAGCGATGCGACCATCTCCTGCAGCTGATGGTCGAAAAGCGCGTTGGCTTCCTGGCGCGCGCGAAGGTACGTGCCAACGGCTGCAATCGCGACGCCCAGCAGCAGCCCCGCCAGCAGCCAGACCAGCAGTTGCCTGCGGATCGACCTCATGCGCTCGCCGGGGCCTTCGCGACCATCCAGCCGACGCCGCGGACATTGCGGATGAAGTCGGCGCCGAGCTTCTTGCGCAATGCGTGGATGTGCACTTCGACCGCGTTGCTCTCGACGGGATCGCTCCAGCCGTAGAGCTTGTCCTCGAGCTGCGCGCGCGACAGGATCGCCCCGGGCCGGGCGAGCAGCGCTTCCAACAGCGCGAATTCGCGCGAAGACAGCGCCAGAGGCTCACCGCGCAAGCGCACTTCGCGCGTCGCCGGGTTGAGCTCGACCTCGCCATGCGCGAGCACCGGCACGGCGCGGCCCGCGCCCCGGCGCAGCAGCGCGCGCAGCCGCGCCGAGAGTTCGTTCAAGTCGAAAGGCTTGACGACGTAATCGTCGGCGCCCGCGTCCAGGCCCGCCACGCGATCGGCTACGGCATCGCGTGCGGTCAGGATCAGCACCGGCCGCGTGTCGCCGCTGCGGCGCATCGCGCCGAGCACTTCCAGCCCGCTGCGCTTGGGCAAGCCGAGGTCGAGCACGATCGCATCGTGCGCGCGCTCGGCGAGCGCCAGCTCCGCGGCGCGGCCGTCCTCGACCCAGTCGACGGCAAAACCGTCCTGGCGCAGGCCCTGGCGGACGCTGGCGCCGATCATCGGGTCGTCCTCGGCGAGGAGCACGCGCATGGCAGGAGCGAACGCAGCGTTCAGCCCTTGTCTTTGGGTTCGAACTTGAGCGATGCCGAATTCATGCAATAGCGTAAGCCCGTCGGCTGCGGCCCGTCGTCGAACACGTGTCCCAGATGCGCGTCGCAGGCAGCGCACATGACCTCGGTGCGGCGCATGAAATGGCTGGTGTCGTCGGCGGTGCTGAGGTTTTCGCCGGCGACCGGCGCGTAGAAGCTCGGCCAGCCGCAACCCGCGTCGAACTTGGTGTCGGATTCGAACAGCGGTGTGCCGCAGCAAACACAGCGATACGTTCCCGGCGCATCGGTGTTCCAGTATTCGCCGGTGAACGGCGCTTCGGTGCCTTTCCCGCGAGTCACGCGATGTTGCTCGGATGTCAGTTGCGACTTCCATTCAGCGTCGGTCTTCTTGACCTTGTCGACCATGGTGTTATCTCCTTGTGCATGAACTGTGCGGGCGAACGCGCGCCAATACAGTCGATTCGTGATCGTCTTGGATGACGACCCTGCCGATGAAGTATAGTTGACCCCTTCCGTTATCAAGACCGTTCGCGCCTTCCCTTGGATTCCACCGCAGCCGGCACGTTCCGCAACGACGCCCGAGTGATCGGGCTGATCGGCTCGGCGCATTGCCTGTCGCACTTTTTCCAGCTCGTCCTGCCGCCGTTGTTTCCTTTGCTCAAGGCGGAGTTCGACGTGAGCTATGCGACGCTGGGCGCGCTCGTCAGCGTGTTCTACGTGTCGAGCGGCGTATGCCAGTTCGGGGCCGGCTTCGCCGTGGACCGCTTCGGCGCGCGGCCGGTCCTGCTCGGCGGCATCGGTCTGCTCACCGGCGGCGCGCTCGTCGCCGGCCTCGTTCCGGGCATCTACTGGCTGTTCCCGCTCGCCGCCGTCATGGGCCTCGGCAACGGCGTGTTTCATCCGGCGGACTTCGCGGTCCTCAATGCTAACGTCAACCCGCGCCGTCTCGGTCACGCCTACAGCACCCACGGCATCGGGGGGAGCCTCGGCTACGCGGTCGCACCGGTCGTGAGCTACGGCCTCGCCAGCGTCATCGGCTGGCGCCAGGCGCTCGTCGTGCTCGGTGTGCTTGGACTCGTCGCGCTCGCGGCGCTGGCGACGCAGCGGCACGCGCTGGCGAGCCGCCCGCATGGCGTGGAAGCACCGCGGCAGACGCTTGCGGGAAGCATGGATCTGTTTCGACAGTCGCCGATCCTGCTCTGTTTTGCGTACTTCGCGGTGCTGACGCTGGCGACCATCGGCATTCAGACCTTCGCTGCTACGGCGCTCAATGCGGCGTACGCGGTTCCGCTGGCACTCGCGACCTCCGCCTTGACCGCGTATCTGCTCGGCAGTACCGCGGGCATCCTCGCCGGTGGCTTTCTCGCCGCGCATACCGGCCGGCACGATCGCGTCGCAGCGGCCGGTCTGTTGGCCGGCGGCACGCTGATGCTGCTGGTCGGAGCCCTACCGACGAGCGCGGCCTGGGCCGTGCCGCTGTTTGCATGCACCGGGTTTGCGATAGGCGCGACCGGGCCGTCGCGCGACATGATCGTGCGCGGCGCGACGCCACGGGGTGCGTCGGGCCGCGTGTACGGCTTCGTCTACTCCGGCCTCGACCTGGGCGCCACGATCGCCCCGGTCGCCGTAGGGGCGTTGCTCGATCACCACGAGCCACGCGCGCTGTTCGTCGCCGTCGCGGCCTGTCTTTTTCTCGCGATCGGCACGGTGCTTCAGGTCGGACGCAGCGTCAAAGCGGCTGCAGCAAGCCCGCATGCCGCGGACTAAAGGTTCAACCGCGAGAAGCGTGCGGCGGCCGAAGTCTACAAGCGTATGTCGGGCACGAAAGAGACGGTGGAGGAGCTCTTGAAGATGATGGAAGACCCGCTGGTCGAATATACGCTCACGCCGAAAAGCACGATGAAGACCGCGGAGTTCATGGCGAAGGTCGGGACGATCAAGGAAAAGCCTTCGTCGTGGAAGGACCTGTTCTTCCCGAACGTGCATCCTCTTCAGGGGAGCTGACATGGACTTGGGTATCGCCGGCAAGAACGCGCTGGTATGCGCCGCGAGCAAGGGCCTGGGCCGCGGTTGCGCAGAAGCGCTCGCGCGCGAAGGCGCCGTCGTGACGATCTGTGCGCGCACCGACAGCGCGGTGCGGCAGGCCGCCGAGGAAATCGGTGCGCAGGTAGGCGCCCGCGTGCAGTGGGTCGCGTGCGACATCACGACGCCGCAAGGTCGGGCCGCGGCGCTCGCGGCGTGCCCGCACCCCGACATCCTCGTCAACAACGCCGGCGGCCCGCCGCCCGGCGATTTCCGGGAGTGGGACCGCGATGTCTGGATCCGCGCGCTCGACGCCAACATGCTGACGCCGATCGAGCTGATCAAGGCGACGATCGACGGCATGATCGAGCGCAAATTCGGTCGCATCGTCAACATCACTTCGTCCGCGGTCAAGGCGCCGATCGAAGCGCTCGGATTGTCGAATGGGGCGCGCAGCGGGCTGACGGGATTCGTCGCCGGTCTCGCGCGCAAGGTCGCCCGCCACGGCGTGACGATCAACAACCTCCTGCCCGGGTCTTTCGACACCGACCGCCTGCGCGCCAACATGGCGCTGCGCGCGAAGACCGCCGGCAAGCCGGTCGAGGAAATCGCGCAGACGGCGCGGGATGCCAATCCCAGCGGCCGCTTCGGCACGCCCGCCGAGTTCGGTGCATTGTGCGCGTTCGTTTGCAGCGTGCACGCGGGCTATCTCACCGGGCAGAACATACTGCTCGACGGCGGCGCGTACCCCGGCACCTTCTGATGCAAAGCTGCTGCGCGCCCCGATCGCTTTGTCGTTTCCTCGCTCGCCCTTCGCCGTACTTCTACTGTACTGTCTCGGGGCTCGCTGCGGGACTTCGCGCGCTCGGGCCTGCTCGCGACGCTTTGCCCGCGCATTAACTTAGAGGCGACGAGTCATGATCGATCTCTACTACTGGACGACGCCCAACGGCCACAAGATTACCATCTTCCTCGAGGAAGCGGGACTGCCGTACACGATCCATCCGGTGAACATCGGCAAGGGCGAGCAGTTCGCCCCGGCATTCCTGAAGATCTCGCCCAACAACCGCATCCCCGCCATTGTCGATCAGGCGCCGGGCGACGGCGGAGCGCCGCTGGCGATGTTCGAATCGGGCGCGATCCTGGTCTATCTTGCCGACAAGACCGGCCGGTTCATTTCCACCGAGTGGCGCTCGCGGCTGGACTGCATCCAATGGGTGTTCTGGCAGATGGGGAATCTCGGGCCGATGGCGGGACAGAACCACCACTTCGGCCTCTACGCGCCCGAAAAGCTGCCGTACGCGATCGATCGCTACGTGCGCGAGACCGGGCGGCTGTACGCGGTGTTGAACAAGCGCCTCGCAGACCGTGATTTCATCGTCGGCGAATACTCGATCGCCGACATCGCTAGCTATCCGTGGGTGGTGCCCGAGCGGCAGCAGCAGAACCTCGATGAATTCCCGCACTTGAAGCGCTGGAAGGAGACGATTCGGGCGCGGCCGGCGGTGATCCGCGCCTACGAGCTGGCGAAGAAAATCAATGTCAAGCCGGTTGCCCTGGACGAGGAAGCAAAGAAGATACTGTTCGGACAGAGCAAGGCGACCGTGAAATAGCGGCTACGGAGACCTTGCGAAAGTCCGTTCGTGCCGAGCCTGTCGAAGCATGAGCGGACGACTCCATCGCCGAATCCATGCTTTGCCAGCTCGCCCTTCGATCAGGCTCAGGGCGAACGGGACGTTCGGTGACGCCGCTAACGGAAGACCCACAGCCGGTAGACTGCGTAGTTGGCGAACGTGAGAAGAATGGTCGTCGCGATTTGCGCCGGCCACACGGAGAGGCCGGTGGCGAGCAGGAGCGCGAGCAGCGACGTGTTGGCGAGCGCCTGCGCCGCTAGCGCGACGACAAAGCGCCTGCCAGCGATCGTGAGGCCGTGCGACGGCGCGAACACGCGCCAGTACGACAGCGTGAAGCGCGTCAATGCGCCGCCGCAGAAGCCGATTGCGCTTGCGACCAGCGGCGACAGGCCAAGCCGCAGCAGCGCGTACAGCGCAGCGTAGTGAACCGCCACCGCGGCGAAGCCGGTCAGCACGTGCAGCGAAAAGTTCGCGATCAGCCCGATCGCGAAGGCATGGCGGATGCGCAGCGTGCCGGACGTGGGTGTGGGAGCGCCTTTAGTTTGCGGCATCGCGCCCCCGTAGTCTCGCCGGAAGGCCGGTAGACGACCAGCCATTGATCTTCGTAGGCCGGCGTACCGAATCGCGTTCTCCACGCGGGACCGCAGTGCGCCACGTCGGCGCCCACCGCAACGTCGAGACTGTGCGCGAGGTAACGGTACGGTTTCTGCCACACGATGCGGTGACGCGCGAGCTCCGCATCATCGTCCAGCAGGCACAGCCCGACACCGATCGCCAGCGCAAACCACGGGAGAAAACTACGGTGCGCCGAGCGAATCCCAGCCATCCTTGGGGATGCGCGCGACGATGCGGAAACCCGCCGCGCCGAGGGGTCGGATCACCGCCGCTTCGCCCTCCGCCAGATAGGGCGCGTCCGATACCGCGCGAAACGGATTGCCGTGGCTGACGATGACGAGCTCGGTCTCGCCGGCCGGGGGCGACGACAGGAGCTTTCGCAGGTCGGCATAGCGATCCGGGGCAACTCCGGTTGCCGGACCGCCGCGCACGGCGGAGGTGGAGACCGCGCGGCCGAATATGAGTTTTGCCGTCTCCATCGTGCGGCAGAACGGGCTTGCCAGCACATCGCCGACGGGAAGCGCAAGCCGCTTGATCGCGGCGCCGATCGCCCGTGCTTCGTCGCGTCCCTGCTCGGTCAGATTGCGCTGATGCGTGCAATCCTCGAAGCCTGTCATCTGCTCGTCGTTCTGGCCGAAATCGGTCGAAGTGTGGCGAAAGTAGAGGATTAGACCGCCGGCCTTGAGCGCCGCGAGCAAGGGCCGACCGGCAAGGGCGTCGGCGTCCGCTGCTGCAAACGCCGTGCTGTGGCTCGAGAGCGCGATCAGCCCGGCCGTCGCCAGCGCGCAGAGCCAGAGGCCGAGGCGACGCGACACGGTCGCGCACGGAAGTCGTTTACGCATCGGCGCGTTCAGTCGTCGGCGTAGCGCGTCACACGGATTATCGCGTCGCGCTCGATCCCGCCCGCGTCGTCGTCGCAGGCGCGGTCGCCATCGGGCACGGGTGCCCCGGTGGCGTGAATGGCGGCGAAGTCGCGCAGCGTGCGGTCGAGGAGATGCGTCGTCACGACGTTGCCGAGCGCGTTGAAGATGGTCTCGACCCGGCCCGGGTGCTGCTTCTCCCATTCGCCCAGCATCGCGGACACCTGTTTGCGCTGCAGGTTTTCTTGCGCGCCGCAGAGATTGCAGGGAATGATCGGGAACGCCATCGCCTCCGCATAGCGCGCGAGGTCGCGCTCGCGCACGTAGGCAAGCGGGCGGATCACCACGTGCTTGCCGTCGTCGGAGACGAGCTTGGGCGGCATCGTCTTCAGCTTCGCGCCGAAAAAGAGGTTGAGAAAGAACGTCGCGAGAATGTCGTCGCGATGGTGGCCTAGCGCGATCTTGGTCGCGCCGATCTCGCTGGCGACGCGATAGAGCGCGCCGCGCCGCAGCCGT
>DASWDF010000069.1:0-2891 GCA_036395475.1 Casimicrobiaceae bacterium | reverse complement strand
GCTAGGCTTCGCACTCGCTCCGGTCTTCGCCGCGGAGAGCTCGCGGGCGCAGGCGCTTGAGGCGGCCGTCGCCGAGATCAAGGCGGCGGAGCAGGCTCTCCGGGACACGGAGGATCGGCAGCAGCGGGCGGTCGAACCTCTTCCCGGCGAGCGCCTGCGCAATGTCGGCGGACGCACCCGCCTCGGTCCGGCTTACTTCGAGCGGCAGCGCGCCATGGCGGCCGAAGTCGACGCCGCGCGCGCCCGCCTGGACGAGGCTTACCGGCTACGCAACGAGCTTCGCGAGTAGAGTCGTTCCGAGGACAGAGGGAAATATCCCGCGCGGCACTCGAGGATGGCGCAGCGCCCGGTTTTGGGCGCGAGGCTCAACAAGATGTGCTGCCAGAACGCATAGTCGGCGCGGCCCTGCGGGATTTCTTGCCGCTGCTGCCGCAGGGTTCAGGACCGGCGTGCATCAAGAGCGGTTCGACGCGCACGGGATCTGGTGCTGGCACGCGCGGCGGGTGCCGGACTGCGCCCCAAGCTCGCGTCGATTTCCCCGAAAGGCGCAACAGCCGCCTCGAACGCGGCGGCTTCCGCGCGCGACCATGCGCCCGCCAGATCGTCGAGATCGTCGAACCTCTGGCTGCCTTTCGCATAGTGCTCTTGCAGCGTTTCGACGATCAGGCGGTTGACGCTCAACTTGCGCCGGCGGGCGCTTGCTCTGATGCGCGAGAGCGTTGAGGCGTCGAGTCCGCGCAGGTTGATGTTGGCCATGGCATGTTCCCTGGTTTAAACCATCACGGTCTGTGGCTCCTCCGCGCGACGCGCGTGCACGGCGCCGATACGGTAGACGGTCTCGCCCTGTGCGGCGAGGAATTTCATCGCCGCGTCAGCGCGCTCGGCGGCGACCACGACGACCATGCCGATGCCGCAGTTGAACACGCGCAGCATCTCGCCGTCGGCGACGCCGCCTTCGCGTTGCAGCCATTGAAACAAAGGCGGCATTTTCCAGGACGAGCGATCGATCACCGCTTTGACGGATTCTGACAACATGCGCGGAACGTTCTCGACCAGGCCGCCGCCCGTGATATGCGCCATGCCTTTGACGCGCATCTCCCGCATCAAGACGAACAGCGGCTTGACGTAGATCCGCGTGGGCTCAAGAAGTACGTCGCCAAGCGGCTTACCGTGAAAATCTGCGTGCAGATCGGGCCTTGAGCGCTCGAGGATTTCGCGGATAAGCGAATAGCCGTTGGAGTGCGCGCCGCTCGATGCGAGCCCGAGGACGACGTCGCCGGGCGCGATGTCGCGGCCGTCGACGATCGCGCTCTTCTCGACCACGCCGACGGCGAATCCGGCGAGATCGTATTCGCCCTCGGCGTACATTCCCGGCATCTCGGCGGTCTCCCCGCCGATGAGTGCGCAGCCGGCGAGCTCGCATCCGCGCGCGATGCCCTTTACGACTTCGGTCGCGACCGCGACGTCGAGCTTGCCGCAGGCGAAGTAATCCAGGAAAAACAGCGGCTCCGCGCCCTGCGTGACGATGTCGTTGACGCTCATCGCCACGAGGTCGATGCCGACGGTGTCGTGCTTGCCGAGCTGGAAAGCGAGCTTCAACTTCGTTCCCACGCCGTCGGTCCCGGAGACGAGCACGGGCTCGCGGTATTTCTTCGGGATCTCGGCGAGCGCGCCGAATCCGCCGATGCCGGCGAGCACTTCCGGACGCAGCGTTCTCTTCGCGAAGGGCTTGATCGCCTCGACCAGCGCGTCCCCGGCGTCGATGTCAACCCCCGCAGCGCGGTACGTGAGAGGGGTTCGGCTGGCCAAGGAGGGGGCTTGCGGCTAAAGTTACGCGTTTCGCCCCGGGAATTTTAATCCAAATGCCCCCTGCCCGCCTCGCCGAACTGGAAAAGTGGTGGTGGCCCGCGCTCGCGCTGGCGGTGCTCATCCTGCTCTACTTTCTCTCGCCGATCCTGGCGCCGTTCCTGCTCGGCGCGATCCTCGCCTATATCTGCGATCCCGTGGTCGATTCGCTCGAGCGGCGGCGCGTCCCCAGGACGCTCGCCGTGCTGCTCGTCATCCTGCTGCTGTTCGCCCTGCTCGTGCTGCTGACGGTGATCCTCGTGCCGCTCTTCTACAAGGAGATCAGGCTGCTCACCGAGCGCCTGCCCGGCTACCTCGGCCAGATCAACGAGCACTTCGTGCCCTGGGTGAAACAGCGTTTCGGCGTCGAGCTGCAGATCGACGCGGCAAGCGTGCGCGAGCTCCTCGCCGACAGCCTGCAGGGCACCCAGGGGCTGGGCGTCAGGCTGCTGCAGTCGCTCAAGATCGGCGGACTGACGCTGATCGGCTTCGTCGTCAATCTGCTGCTCGTGCCGGTGGTGCTGTTCTACCTGCTGCGCGACTGGAAAGGGCTCCTCGCGATGATCGACCACCTGGTGCCCCGGCGCTGGCACGTGAAAGCGCGCGCGATCGCCGGCGAG
This sequence comes from Casimicrobiaceae bacterium, assembly GCA_036395475.1. Taxonomy (GTDB): domain Bacteria; phylum Pseudomonadota; class Gammaproteobacteria; order Burkholderiales; family Casimicrobiaceae; genus PALSA-1003. The sequence goes on along the minus strand of DASWDF010000069.1, from coordinate 426 downwards.
ATCGACGCCGTGCTCGCCGAATTTCTGCGCGGCCAGATTTCGGTGATTCTGGTGATGAGCACGTTCTATACGCTGGGCCTGTGGCTGACGGGCCTGGAGTTCTTCCTGCCCGTGGGCATCATCACCGGCGTGCTCGTGTTCGTCCCCTACGTCGGGATGTTGACCGGCCTCGTGCTCGCGACGCTCGCGGCCGCGATGCAGTTCGGCGCGACCGCGGGCCTCATTTGGGTGTGGATCGTGTTTGCCGCCGGCCAAGCGCTTGAGGGGATGGCGGTGACTCCGCTACTCGTCGGTCAGCGCGTCGGCCTGCACCCCGTGGCGGTGATCTTCGCGCTGCTCGCCTTCGGACAACTCTTCGGTTTCTTCGGCGTGCTGCTCGCGCTTCCAGTGAGCGCGGCGCTCCTCGTGGCCTTGCGCCACCTGCGC
>DASWDF010000068.1:0-11847 GCA_036395475.1 Casimicrobiaceae bacterium | reverse complement strand
GTGCCCAGCTCTTCTTCGAGCTTCTGGATTGCGACCGACAGAGCGGGCTGGCTCACGAAGCAGCGCTGTGCCGCGCGCCCGAAGCTCTTCTCCTGCGCAATGGCGACGAGGTAGCGCAGTTCGTTGAACGTCATCGTCCCTTGCTGGCGAGAAAGCGCGCGAGCCCCGAACCGGTCTCCGGATGCTTGAGGCCGTAATCGACCATCGCTTCGAGATAGCCGAGCTTGTTGCCACAATCATAGCGGCGGCCTTCGAACTGGTAGGCGAGCACTTTCTCGTCGCCAAGCAGGCGCGCGATGCCGTCGGTGAGCTGGATCTCGCCGCCCGCGCCCGCCGGCATGGTTCGCAGGTGATGAAAGATGCGCGGTGTGAGAATGTAACGGCCGACGACGCTTAGCGTCGAAGGCGTCGTGCCCGGCTTGGGCTTTTCCACGATGCGCGTGATCCGCCCGGTGCGCTCTTGCAGCGCATCGGATTCGACGATCCCGTAGTTGCCGACGTCGGATTCCGGCACCGGCATCACGCCGATCACCGAATAGTTCTCGCGATTGGCGATGTCGGTCATCTGGCGCATGACCGGCACCTCGGCGTCGATCAGGTCGTCGGCGAGCAGAACGGCGAACGGCTCGGCACCGACGACCGGCTCGGCGCAGAGCACGGCGTGTCCCAGCCCAAGCGCCTCCGCCTGACGGATGTAGATGCAGTTGATACCCCGCGGCAACACGCCCTGCACGAGGCCGAGCAGCTCGGTCTTGTTGCGCGCGGCCAGTTCGGTCTCCAGCTCGTAGGCCTTGTCGAAATGATCCTCGATCGCTCGCTTGTTGCGCCCGTTGATGAAGATCATGTCGGTGATCCCCGCCGCGGCGGCCTCCTCGACCGCGAACTGGATCAACGGCTTGTCGACGATCGGCAGCATTTCCTTCGGGCTCGCCTTGGTGACCGGCAGGAAGCGGCTGCCGAGGCCGGCGACAGGAAAGACTGCCTTGGTGATCCTACCGAACGCCATGCATCCACTCCTTAGTCGCGTAGCGACTCATTTCTTCTCGCCTCCATTCGAGGTTCGCGCCGCAGGCGCGCACTAAGTTCCCCTCTCCCCCGGGGAGAGGGGCTAGGGGTGAGGGAAATCGCCGCCACAAGCGCCAACGTTCATTCCTTGCGATCACGATCAACCATCGCTCTTAGTTGTTGTTCGTCGATCACCGGCACCCCCAGCTCGCCGGCGCGGTCGAGCTTGCTGCCCGGATCGGCACCGGCGACGACATAGCTCGTCTTCTTTGAAACGCTGCCGGCGACTTTTCCGCCCTGCTCCTCGATCAGTTGTTTCGCATCCTCGCGCGCGAGCGTCGGTAGCGTGCCGGTCAAGACGAACGTCAAGCCGGCGAGCTTGCCAGCCGCTTTCCGCTGAGGCGACGTTTCCGGCCACTCTACCCCGGCCGCGCGCAACTGGGCAATCACCTCACGGTTGTGCGCTTCGGTGAAGAACTGCCGGATGCTCTGCGCCAGCACCGGCCCGACCTCGGGAACGTCGAGCAACGCCGGCTCATCCGCGGCGAGCAACGCCTCGAGCTTGCCGAAATGGTGCGCGAGATCCTTCGCGGTGGTCTCGCCGACGTGCCGGATACCCAGCGCGAAGATGAAGCGTGCCAGCGTCGTCTTGCGGCTCTTGGCGATCGCGGCGACGACGTTGGCGGCGGATTTCTCCGCCATCCGTTCGAGCTCGGCGAGAGCCGCCATGCCGAGCTTGTACAGGTCTGCCGGCGTGCGCACGATCTTGGCGTCGACCAGTTGATCGACCAGCTTGTCGCCGAGGCCCTCGATGTCCATGGCGCGACGGCCGGCGAAATGCAGCAACGCCTGCTTCACCTGCGCTGGGCAGACCAGGCCGCCCGAGCAGCGCGCGATCGCCTCATCGGGAAGCCGCACGACCGCTGAGCCGCATTCGGGGCACTTCCTGGGCATGACGAATTCGCGCGCAGCTTTGGGCCGCTTTTCTGCCAGCACGCGCACGACCTCGGGAATGACGTCGCCGGCGCGGCGCACAACGACCGTATCGCCGATGCGCACGTCCTTGCGTCGCACTTCGTCCTCGTTGTGCAGCGTGGCGTTGGTGACGGTGACACCGCCGACGAAGACGGGCTTGAGCCGCGCGACCGGCGTGAGCGCGCCGGTACGTCCCACTTGGACATTGATGTCTAGCACCTCGGTCGACATCTCCTCGGCAGGGAACTTGTGGGCGATGGCAAAGCGCGGTGCGCGCGAGACGAACCCCAGTGCAGCCTGCTGCGCGAGAGCGTCGACCTTGTAGACGACGCCGTCGATCTGGAACGGCAGCGCATCGCGCTTTGCGCCGATGTTGCGGTAATAACCGAGAAGGCCGTCGAGTCCGTGCACGACCGTGCGCTCGCGCGCGACCGGCAGGCGGAGCGCCTCTAGGAAATCGAGTATCGCCGCCTGCGTCTGTGGCGGACGCTTGTGCGCGCCCCAATCGACCTCGCCGACGCCGTGGGCAAAGAACGCCAGTTTCCGGCCGGCGGTCATCTTCGGATCGAGCTGGCGCAAGCCGCCAGCCGCCGCATTGCGCGGATTGACGAACGTCCTCTCGCCTTTCGCCGCCTGCGCAGTGTTGAGGCGTTCGAAGTCGCGCTTGAGCATCAGCACCTCACCGCGCACCTCGAGATACCGCGGAACGGGAACCTTCGCGGCGGCGAGTTTGAGCGGAAGTGCCTTGATCGTCCGCAGGTTGGCGGTGACGTTTTCGCCGACGTAGCCGTCGCCGCGCGTCGCGCCGAGCGTGAACAGACCCGCTTCGTAGACGAGCCCAACCGCGAGCCCGTCGAATTTCGGCTCGACCGCGTACGCGACGCTTTCGACGCCCAGCGCCTCACGGAGGCGACGGTCAAATGCGCCCGCCTCTTCGGTCGTAAACGCGTTGTTGAGCGAAAGCATTGGAACGCGATGAGGCACCGGCTCGAATTCTGCCGCCGGCGCTCCGCCGACACGCTGCGTCGGCGAGTCGGCGGTGGCCAGCGCGGGATGCTCGCGCTCGAGCGCCTGCAACTCGCGAAACAGCGCATCGTATTCGGCGTCGTCGATCGTTGGCGCGTCGAGCACGTAGTAGCGGTAGTTGTGTTCCTCGAGCGCGGCGCGCAGCTTCGCCGCGCGCTCGGCCGCCTTGCGCGGAACGCCGGCGGTTGCGGCGCTTGCCATCGCGACTAGCCGAAAAGACGCAACGCGCGTGTCCCGCCCGGCTCGATGTGCGCTGCGCGCAGCGCCGCCGCGGTCGTCTGCACCTGGCTGCGGATCGCGGACAGGGCCGCATCGTCGAGGGGCCGGCGGTTGTCGTCGACGAGCACGCCTTCGAGGGATTTCGCCAGGCGTTTGGCCACGAGCCGCATCTGGTCGAAGACCTTGACCGGATCGGCGACGCGCGGCACGTCGATCAGCAGTACGACACCGGGCGTGGTCGAAGCGCGCAGGCTCTCGATCGTAAACGGCTCCTGCTTGTAATTCTGCAGGCTGCACAGCACGGCGCCGGTTTCTTCCTGAAGGTATTCGAACTGACCGGCAGGGCTCAGGCGGAATCCGGCGGCCTCCGCCACACCGCGCAGCCGCGTTCCGGCGATCTGGCCGAGCTCGCTTTTGAGGATCGTGAGTCCGATCTGCACGTCCAAGTCGGCACAGAAGCGATCCAGCTCCTCCGCACGCGCGGCCTCGTCACCCGCCTCAGGCGGCGCGTAGTCGGCGGATACGGCCGCGGCAACCTTCGCGATCGCCTGCAGAAAGGCCTCGACGTCGCCGCGGCTCGCGGCGCCCGAGCGATCGGCGAGCAGCAGGCAGGCTGCAATCTCTTGCCAGGGCCCTGCGGCAGCGTCGATCTGCTGCCAGGGCAGATCGGCGCCGCGGCGACCGAGCCAGCGCAGGGGCTTGGCCGGGTGCGGCGCCGACGCCTGTGCCAGCGTAGCGCTAGCTGCCGGCACCGCGGGATGAAGAACCACGACGGACTCGATGTCCGGATCGGGCGCGAGGGCATCCCGCGCGGCCTGGGCGGGCGCCAGAGGCCGCGGCAAGGGCACGTCCGCCGCTTCCGCGTCGGTCGGCATTTCGGAGAGCTCTTCAGCGGTCTGATCGATCGCGACGCTTGCTGGCGGCCCCGAGTCGGGGTCGCCACCGCGCAAGCCGGGCTCGGAGCGCTCATGGCTGCGACCGCCCGGCACGCCGAATGCCGCGCCGAGCCGCCGTCGCGCGCGCCGTTCCTGCAGCCAGTTGTATGCGATGACGCCGATGACGAGCACGACACCGGCGACGAGCAGCCCGAGAAAAAGCGAATTCATCGCGACGCCGTGGCGACTTGCCGGGGCAGCGTTTCGGCGAGCTCCAGCGCTTCCGCGATGTCGACGGCGACGACGCGCGACACGCCCGGATCGGGCATGGTGATGCCGACGAGCTGAGCCGCCATCTCCATCGTGATCTTGTTGTGACTGATGAACACGAACTGGGTGACGTCCGCCATCGTGCGCACCATGGCGCAGAAGCGGTCGGTATTCGGATCGTCGAGCGGCGCGTCGACCTCGTCGAGCATGCAGAACGGCGCCGGGTTGAGCTGGAACAAGGCGAAGACGAGCGCGATCGCGGTCATCGCCTTTTCGCCGCCCGATAGCAGATGGATCGTGGTGTTGCGCTTGCCCGGCGGCTGGGCGATGACCTGGACTCCGGCATCGAGGATCTCCTCGCCGGTCAGGATGAGCCGGGCCTGGCCGCCCCCGAAGAGCGTCGGAAACAGCTTGCCGAAATTGGCGTTGACGTTGTCGAAGGTTTGTTGCAGCAGTTCCCGCGACTCACGATCGATCTGGCGGATCGCGGCTTCCAGCGTCGCCATCGCTTCGGTCAGGTCCTGCGCCTGGGCGTCGAGATATTGCTTGCGTTCGGCGGCTGCCTCAAGCTCGTCGAGCGCGGCGAGATTGACCGCGCCCAGATCGGCGATCGCCTGTGTCAGCCGTTCGATCTCGCCAGGCAGCGAGCTCGCCCGGCCCCACGCCTTGAGCAGCTCCGGCAGCGCGGCGAGGTCGGCGTGCGCCTCTGCGAGCTGGTCGGTGAACTGCTGCTCGGAGAGCACGGCCGCCTGCTGCTTCAGACGCATGTCCTCGATCTTCGCGCGCGCCGGCTCGAGCCTATGCTCGACGGAAAGGCGCGCTTCCTCGCCGCTGCGCAATTCTGCGGCGAGCGCTTCCTGCCGATCGCGCGCCGCCGCCAGCGCCTGCTCTGCGGCGGCGCGCGCGGCAAGCTGTTCGTGTAGCGACGCCTCGACCGGTGTCCAGTCGATCTGCGCGCGCTCCGTCGAGAGCTGGCCGACGAGCGCCTGCTGTTGCGCGGCCTGCGCCTGCAGGTCTTCGCGCCGGCGGGTGAAATCGGCGAGGCGCTCCAGGCAGGAACGCTCGGCAAAACCGGCTTCTTGCGTGGCGCGTTCGGCCGCATGCACGCGGTCGCGCGCGGCCGCTAGTGCGAGCTCTGCTGAGTTGCGCGCCTCTTCTCCGGCGTTGCGCGAACGCATGGCGTCGGCGAGGCGTCGGCGGGCGGCGGCGAGATCGGTATCGATCGCCGCACGCCCTTCGCGCTCGGCAGCCTCCTCGGTGGATAGCGCGGAAAGCTCCTCGGCGATCGCCGCGCGACGCTTGTCCGCGGTGTCCGCCGCTTGCTTGAGCTGCAAGAGCTCGAGCTCGAGGTCGTGGCAGCGCCGCTGTTGCGACGACATCGCCAGGCTCTCACCGTGGTATGCCTGCTGCTGTGCGTTGAGCTCTGCTTCGACGTTGTCGCGGGCGGCGGCGGCGGCGCTCGTTTCGCTTCGCGCGACCGCGATCTCAGCTTCGAGCGCGGCGAGCTCGCGCTGCCGCGCCAGCACCCCGTGCAGCTCGCTGTCGGGTGCAAAGAAGCTGATGCCTTGCGCGGCGATCACGTGGCCCTGCGGCGTGACGAATGCCTCGCCCGAAGCAAGCGCGCTCCGATCGCGCATCGCGCTCTCGACGTCGGTGCGGCAGCGTACCCCCGCGAGCCAGTCCGCGAGCAGGCGCCCGAGGCCTGGACCCGCCGGCTTGACTTTGGCGAGCAGCGAATCGCTTGGCGCGGAGGCGCTGTCCTTCGACGGATCGGCGGCATACGCCGCGATGCGGCCGGGCAGCGCGCTGCCGTCGGCCCATGCGAGCGCAGCGTCGAGCTCCTGGAGTTCTAGCGCGTTGAGGCGCTCGCGCAACACCGCCTCGAGGGCGTCCTCCCAGCCGCGCTCGATGTCGAGCTGCTGCCACAGCCGCCGCGCCTGACCGAGCTTGCGCGCTGCAAGCCAATCATCCGCATCCTTGTTGCGGCCGATTTTCGCCTGTAGCGCCGCAAGCGCTTCCGCACGTGCCTCGCGATCGGCGAGCGTGCGACTCGCCTGCTGCCAGAGATCGCTCGCCGCCCGCTGTCGCTCCTGCAGCGCCTGCACCGCGTCGTGCAAGCCCGCGAGTCCCGCTTCCCTGCCGGCCAGGTCGGCGCTCTCCTGCTCGAGCTGCTCGGCAACCAGCGCGATCTGCGCGGCGAGCGGCGCACCGAGCGTTCCCGCTTCGGTCTCGAGCCGCTCGCGTCGTTGCGCGAGCGCGCCCAGCGTTTTCTCTACGCTTTCGCGGCGCGTTTCAGCGATGCGTATCGCCTGTTCAATGTCGCTGATCTGCTGCTGGACCTCGGCCAAGGCGCGTGCCTTGGCGGCGAGATCGCCCTCGGCCTGCGGGAGCGCGGCTTGCAACGCGCGCTCTTCGCCGGCGGCCGCTTCGCGCCGGGCCAGCGCCGCGGCAAGCTCTTCCTCGCCAGCGCGCGAATCGGCGTCGACCGCCGCGATCTGTGCGTCGAGGCCTGCCAGCAGCTCGGCGATCTGCGCGGCCTGCTGCGACAGCCGTCCTTCGCTCTCGCGCGCGAACTGCAATTGCTGCTCGAGGCGCGTGACCTCGGCGTTGGCAGCATAGAACGCGCCCTGTTTCTCGTGCAGCAGGTCGCCCGCGCGATACTGATCGGCGCGCAGCGTCTCCACGCGGTTCTCCGCCGCGCGCAGCTCCGCCTGCAGCGCTTCGAAGCCGGCGGCGAGGTTCGCGATTTCGGCGGTGTGCCGTTCGCGCTGTCGTGCCGCGTCCTGCTGCTTGGCGAACCACAGCAGATGTTGCGCCTGCTTCAGACGGGCTTCGTGCTCGCGATACCGGGTCGCGACCTCAGCCTGCGCTTCGAGCTTCGCGAGCTGCGCGCCGAGCTCGCCCCGAATGTCCTCGACCCGCGCCAGGTTATCGCGACTGTCGCGGAGGCGGCTTTCCGTCTCCTTGCGCCGTTCCCGGTATTTGGACACGCCCGCCGCCTCTTCGAGGAATATGCGCAGCTCCTCGGGTCGGGCCTCGATCACGCGGGTGATCATGCCCTGCTCGATGATCGCGTAGGCACGCGGTCCCAGGCCGGTGCCCAGGAACAGATCGTGGATATCGCGACGGCGGACGGGAATGTTATTGATGTAATACGTCGAATCGCCGTCGCGCGTCAGCACGCGCTTGATCGACAGCTCGGTGTAGCGGCCCCACTGGCCGCCGATCCGGCCCTGGCTGTTGTCGAAGAAGAGCTCGACCGAAGCGCGCGCTACCGGCGCGCGCTCGCCCGCGCCGTTGAAGATGACATCCTGCATCGATTCGCCGCGCAGCGCCGACGCCCTGGATTCGCCGAGCACCCAGCGCACGGCGTCGATGACGTTCGACTTGCCGCAGCCGTTGGGGCCGACGATGCCGACGAGCTGTCCGGGTGTAGCGATGCTGGTCGGGTCGACGAACGACTTGAAACCGGCCAGCTTGATCTGTGTGAGGCGCAATTCGGAATCTTCGGACAGGCTGATCTAGGGGTAGAACGCGGTAGGCTTGCCACGAAATCGGCAACCGCACGGGTCCCCGACACGCATTCGAGCGCCGCCACGCGGCCACACGCCAGGCGGGACCACCGCCGGCCGCATTCAACACGTAATTATAGCCGATCCACGCGGCCCGACTCGCTCCCCGCCTGCGGCCGTCGCCAGATGACGTCACCGGTCTTCGCCGCCGCCGGGAGGCGGCCTTCCTCCACTGCATGACAGGCGACTTCGCCCGCACCCAGCGGCGCGTGCGGTACGGGCTTAAGCAGCGGCACTTCGCGCCGGCAACGCTCGGCAGCGTAAGGACAGCGCGGGTGAAACGTGCAGCCGGAAGGCGGCTCGAGCGGATTCGGCACTTCGCCGGCGACCGCTGTCCGGGGCTTCCCGGTGTGGGCCAGATCCGGCACAGCATCGAGGAGCATCCGCGTGTAAGGATGCTGTGGGCGCGCAAACAGCCGCTGCGTCGGCGCGAGCTCGACGATGCGCCCGAGGTACATCACGCCGACGCGATTGGCGATGTGGTGAACGACCGCGAGATTGTGCGAGATGAAAAGATAGGTGAGGTCAAGCTCGCGCTGCAGGCGGCGCATCAGGTTCAGCACCTGCGCCTGCACCGACACGTCGAGCGCCGAGGTCGGCTCGTCGCAGACCAGGAACGCCGGATTCCCGGCCAGCGCGCGCGCAATGGAGATGCGTTGCCGCTGGCCTCCGGAAAACTGATGGGGAAACTTCGCGCCGTCAGCCCGCGCGAGGCCGACCTGTTCGAGCAGCTTGGCAACGCGCGCATCCATCGAGCCCGAGGGCCCCCGCTCGTCGCCGCGACCTGCACGGAGCGGCTCGGCGACGATGTCGGCAACGCGCCAGCGCGGATTGAGGCTCGCGTACGGGTCCTGGAAGATCATTTGCATGTTCCGGCGTGCGGCGGAGTCGGCAGCGTTGGCATCGACGCGCTGCCCAGCGTAACGGATCTCGCCGCGTGTCGGCCGGTACAGGCCGACGATGAGCCGCGCGACCGTCGACTTGCCGCAACCGGACTCGCCGACCAGTCCCAGCGTCTCACCCTTCGCGATGGTGAAGCTCACGCCATCGACCGCCTTCAGCAGCGCGCGCGGCTTGCGCTCGAGCACGCGGTTCAGCCATGGCGGCGAAACGTCGAAATGCCGCGCCACCTCGATCAGCTCGACGAGCGGCGTGGTCCCGGTCGGGAAATCGCTCACGCAGCCACCTTACCGCAACACCAGCCAGCACGCCGCGCGCGTTGCGCCGGCGGCCATCAGCTCGGGGCGGTCGCGGTGACAGCGGTCGAAGGCGTGCGGACAACGCGGATGAAACGCGCAGCCGCTGGGGATCGCCGTCAGGCGCGGCATGGTCCCGTCGATTTGCTCCAGCGCTTCGCGTTCCGCGGCGATCGTCGGGATCGAGCCCATCAGGCCCCGCGTGTACGGATGCTGCGGGCGATGGATGACGTCGGCGACCGGTCCCACCTCGACGATACGCCCGGCGTACATCACGGCAACCCGGTCGGCGGTTTCGGCGATCACTCCCATGTCGTGCGTGATCAGCATCACCGCGGTGCCGTGATCGCGACACAGGCCTTTGAGGAGCGCGATGATTTGTGCCTGGATCGAAACGTCGAGCGCGGTCGTCGGCTCGTCGGCGATGATGAGCTTAGGCTTCGCGGCGAGCGCCAGCGCGATCACCACGCGCTGCCGCATGCCGCCGGAAAACTGATGCGGGTAATGGTTGAACCGCCGCTGCGGCGCTGTGATCCCGACTTCCCCAAGGAGCTCGAGCGCGCGTGCTTTGGCCGCGGCCGGCGTCAGGTCGAGATGCGTCGTGATCGTCTCGACAAGCTGCTGCCCAATCGTATAGAGCGGATTGAGCGAGGTCAGCGGATCCTGAAACACCGCGCCGATCTCGCGGCCGCGGATGCGGCGCAGCGCTTCGGGCGGCAGATTGTCGATGCGGCGTCCATCGAGCCGGATCTCGCCCGCGCCGATACGCCCCGGCGGGTCGATCAGCCCGATTACCGCGGCACCCGTCAGCGACTTGCCGGCGCCCGATTCGCCGACCACGCCGAGCACCTCGCCCGGCGCAATGGTCAGCGATACGCCGTCGACGGCGACGAGCGTTCCCTGTCGCGTCGGGAACTCGACGCGCAGCGCCTCGACGGCCAGCAGCGCGCCGGCTCTCACGCTGGAACAGCCTGCGCCGCGCCGTGGCGCAACGCGATCAACTCGTCTCCGGACGGCGCGCGCGTGGTCATTTCAGCTTCGGATTGAGCGCATCGCGCAGCCAGTCGCCGAGCAGATTGATCGCCAGCACCAGAATGACCAGCGCCGCGCCGGGGAATATGGTGATCCACCATTCCCCGGAGAACAGGAAATCGTTGCCGACGCGGATCAGCGTCCCCAGCGACGGCCGCGTCGGCGGCACGCCGACGCCGAGAAACGACAGCGTCGCTTCGAGCACGATGGCCGTGGCGATGTTGATCGTGGCCAGCACCAGCACCGGCCCGAGTACGTTGGGCAGCAGGTGCCGGAACAGGATGGCGGCGGGCGTGATTCCGATCACGCGCGCCGCCTGCACATACTCCTTGCTTTTTTCCACCAGAGTGGAGCTGCGCACCGTGCGCGCGTAGGTCGGCCAGTTGGAAACGCCGATCGCGACGATCAGCACGACGAGCGCGACATCGCCATGCGCGCCGCGCGGCAGGACGGCGCGCGCGACCCCGTCGATCAGGAGCGCGATCAGGATCGCTGGAAACGACAGCTGGACGTCGGCGGCGCGCATAATGAAGGCGTCGAGCCGCCCGCCACCATAGCCCGAGACGAGCCCCAGGCTGACGCCCAGCATGACCGACAGCGCTACCGCACAGACCCCGACGAGCAACGAAATGCGCGTGCCGAACATGATTGCGGAGAGCACGTCGCGGCCCTGATCGTCGGTGCCGAGCAGGTACTCCGGCTTGGCGCCCTCCATGCCGCGGGGCGGCGCCAGTGCGTCGGTCAGGTTGAGCGTCGCGAGGTCGAAGGGATTATGCGGCGCGATCCAGGGCGCGAACAGCGCCGCGGCGAGACAGACGAAGAGCACCAGCGCAGAAGCGATCGCGACCGGCGAGCGACGGAATCCATACGCCAGGTCGGCGTCCCACCAGCGCGCGAGGCGCGTCTGCGACGCAACGCTAGTCATGGCGCTCCGCTCATGGTATCGACGCGATGACGCAGCTTCGTCGTCCCGGCCCCGGACTCAAGCACTCCGGGGCAGGCTGCGGCCGGGACCCAAGTTCGTGCCGCGCGCGCCATCGCGGCGCAAACTTGGATCCCGGACCTCGCGCTGCGCGCTCGCCCGGGATGACGCGACTGTTTCCAGTCGCTGCGAGGCTTCGCCTCTTGCTCCTGGACATTCGCGTCACTTGATCACGACCCATTTGAGCAAGTTGATGTTGTCCGCGAGTTGGACCAGGTCGACGTTCTTCTTCATCCCCCAGGCCAGCGCCTGCTGGTGCAGCGGGATGTGCCCGACTTCGTCCGAGTGGATCTTGAACACCTCGGCGATCATCGCGTCGCGCTTCTTCTGGTCGAGCTCGCTCGCGATCTGCGGGCCCAGCTCGTCGATTCTCTTGTTGGCGTAGCTGCCGAGATTGAACTGGCCGCGACCCGAAGGACCAGGCGACATCAGAAGCGCGAAGATCGGGTTGTGCGCATCGTACGAAGCTGGCGTCCACCCGAGCAGATAGAACGACGTCTCGCGCGACAGGATCTTGGGGAAGTAGGTCGCCTTGGTCTCGACCATCAGGTTGACCTTGACGTCGATCCTCGCCAGCATCGCCGCGACGGCCTGGCAGATCTGCGCGTCGTTGACGTAGCGGTCGTTGGGGCAATTCATGCCGATCTCGAATCCGTTCGGATACCCCGCGTCGGCGAGAAGCTTCTTCGCCGCCG
>DASWDF010000067.1:0-5710 GCA_036395475.1 Casimicrobiaceae bacterium | reverse complement strand
GGGAAACTACACTGCGCCGGGCGATGGCGATCTAGTTTTGGATAGTGAGCGCCGGCCGCTCGCCGAATATTAGCCCGGAGCCTTCTGTTCAGCGCCATCGTGCTGCAGGTACTGATGCACGAACGCGACCGCCATACTGCCTTCGCCCACCGCTGAGGCGACGCGCTTGACCGGGCTCGAGCGCACGTCGCCGCACGCGAAGATTCCTGGAACGCTCGTCTCCAGCAGATAAGGATCGCGCTTGCGCGGCCAGCGGCCGTCCTTCCCCGCGTCGACGCCGGTCAGCACGTAGCCGTGAGCATCGCGGGCGATCTCCGCCGGCAGCCAGTCGGTCTGCGCATCCGCGCCGATGAAGACGAACAGTCCCCCGCAATCGCGGCGCTGCACGCGTCCGCTCGGGCGTTCGACGACATCGATTGCAGCGAGGTTGCCGTCGGCATGGACAGCCGCCACTTCAGTGCGCAGCAAGACCTGTACGTTCGACTTGGCGCGCACCTGCTCGACAAGGTAGTGCGACATGCTCTTTTCGAGCGCATCGCCGCGGACGAGCAGCGCGACGCTGCGCGCGTAGCTCGCGAAGAACAGTGCCGCCTGGCCGGCAGAGTTTCCGGCGCCGATGAGGCATACGTCGATGCCCTGCATGTTGCTCGCCTCGCTGCGCGCCGCTCCGTAGTAGATGCCCTTGCCGATCAGCCGGTCGCAGCCGTCGATGGCAAGGCGGCGCCAGGCGACGCCGGTCGCCAGAATGATGGTCCGTGCGCGGAGTGCCTCGCCATCGTCGAGAGCGACCGCGTGCGTCGCCGGATCGATGCGCACGATGTTGCGCGTGACCAGGATTTCCGCGCCGAGCCGCCTGGCTTGGTCCAGCGCCCGGATCGCGAGCTCGTCGCCCGACACGCCGTTCGGGAAGCCGAGGTAGTTCTCGATCCTCGATGAAGTCCCCGCTTGGCCGCCCGGCGCTTCGCGTTCGACGACCAGAGTGCGAAGGCCTTCGGAGGCGCCGTACACTGCGGCAGCGAGTCCGGCCGGCCCGCCGCCGACGATGATCGTGTCGTATTCGGCGGAGCGCGCCGATGTCTGCAGGCCCAGGATCCGTGCGACCTCGCGCGGTTGCGGCCGCACGAGCGTCGTGCCGTCGGCGAGGAGCAGCGCCGGCAAAGCTTCATCCGCGGGACGCGGCGCGGGCCACCGTGCAGGTAGTTGAGGGTCGTCGGGCGTGACCCACTCGAACGTGATCTGGTTGCGGGCGAGGAAGCGGCGCAGGTCGTGGCAGACGGTGTCCCAGCGATGCCCCAGGATCGTCACGCGCGCCTTCGGCGCCTCGGCGGCGAGACCTTGAAGTCCTCCGATGCGTTCGCGCGCGAGCGCGCCGATCGACTCCGAGATCTCAGGGCATGCGGCGGCGAGCGCGTAGTAGTGCCTGGCCTCCAGTCGAATGACGCGCGAGGGCTCCGCGGCGCGATAGCTGCCGATGAACGGCCCGCCGAGCGCGATCGGCACTTCCCCGAAAATCTTGCCCGGGACGCGCCAGCCGATCGTCCGCTCGATGCCGTCGAACCGCTTGGTGACTTCGATCTTGCCCGCGACCACGGCGAACAGTGCGCGCTCTTCGCCCTCGTGTACCGCGTACTCTCCGGTTGCAAGGTGGATGTCCGCGGCTCGGCTCGCCAGATGCTCGAGCTCGTCCGCCGGCAGGTTCGAGAAGAGCGGAATGGCTGCGAGTTCTTCGGCAGTCAGCATGGCTTGGTGTCCTGGGAAGCGGGGCGATCACCGCTCAGGCGACCGCGATCCCCGCATCATACGGCCGAGGAACGCTGCGGCGGCCAGAGCGGGATCTCCGCTTGATCCTGCGGCTTCCCTGCCGCTGCGCAACGCCGCGACGCGGCGGCCGATCGGCTGGCGCTCGTCCCGCACGAAGAGCTTGTGAACACCGGCAAAGCGAACGGCAGATGATGGCTGCCGCCCGTAAGCGCCTCGAAGCGGCTTGCCGGTAACGCTTGCGTCAGCTCTGCCGCAGCGATGAGATCAGCGGGCACTTGACCGAGCCGCGCGCCGCGCTGCAGCGAGCGATGAGATTACCGAGCGCCGATTCGATCTGACTCAGCACGGCGAGCTTCTCGCGCACATCCTCGAGTTTGCGCTCGGCAAGCCGGCGTGCTTCGCCGCAGCCTGCCCCGTCCGCCAGTTTCAAGAGCTCCGCGATTTCGTCGAGACTGAAGCCAAGGCTCTGCGCAGCCCGGATAAGGCGCGAGCGCGCCAGCTCGGCGTTGCCGTAACGCCGAATCCCGCCCTGCGGCCGTTTCGGCTCGGGCATCAGGCGCTTGCGCTGATAGAAACGGATCGTCTCCACGTTCACTTCCGCTCTTTCGGCGAGCACGCCGATGGTGACGCTTTCTATGGAGGTGTTCATGGCACTTGACTCCGTACTCGGGTACGGAAGTAAGGTTACGCCATGAATGCGGAGTCCCCAAGTACCGCCGTGATTCTCGAATCGACGCTCACGTGTCCGGAGTGCGGGCACAGGAAAAGGGAAACGATGCCGGTGGACGGGTGCCAGTGGCTCTACCAGTGCACGCAATGCCATGCGGTGCTGAAGCCGCAGCCGGGCGACTGCTGTGTATTCTGTTCCTATGCCTCGATGCGCTGTCCCCCGCGGCAAGCATCGAGTGAAATGGGGTGCTGCGCTCGATGAAGCCTTGTTGTGGCACCGAAACCGTGACCGAATGGCACCCGTTGAATCGCCGCCAGCGTACGGCCAGGTTTATCGTCGGCGCCGCCTTGCTGTTGGTCGTATTTCTGCTGCTCTGGTCTTCCGCAGTGTCGGCTGCAGCGATTGTCACCGCTGCCATTCTCGCGTGGTTCGGCATCACGCACGTTCTGGCCGCCGTCATGGCGTACCCGGGTTGCCCCGAGCTCGGAGCCGTTCCATCGCTGGTCCTGCGCCGCGACGTCAAGATCGGATGCGGTCCCTGGCGCTGGTTGGATGCGCGGCTACGACTGACTGCGGAGTGAAGTCACAGGGCCGCTCGGTTCTGTTTCCTCAAGTAGCCGTCCGGCCAAAGACCCCTTAAGGCCTTCGCGCGATGCAATCGATCTCGACCATCGCATTGCGCGCGAGCCCGGTCACGCCGACGCACGTCCGCGCCGGTAACCGATCCGCCGGAAAATACGAACGATAGACCTCGTTCATCGGGCCGTAGTCGCGCTCGAAGTGGGTGAGGAACACGCGCGCCGCGACGACGTGCTCGAGCCCGAGGCCCGTGCCGTTCAGCACCAGGATGAGGTTGTCCATGACGCGGCGCGTCTGGGCCTCGACGCCCGCGGGCAGCGGCGTGCCGTCGTCGTTCGGATCGGTCGGCATCTGTCCGGTAAGGAAGATCCAGCCGTCGACTTCGACTGCGTGAGAGAACGGCGCGACCGGCGTCGGCGCGCCGGGAATCATCAGGAAACGGGCTGCGCTCATCGAATGCCTCCGAAATTTGACGCGACTGGCGGGACGGTAGACGTCGGAAATCGAGAGTACCATCGCCCGATGCCGATCCGCGTCGAATGCTATGCCGGCTATCGTGCCGAGCGGGAGCCGCTCGCGTTCTGGTGCGGTGAGCGGCGGTTCGAGGTCCGCGCCGTCGTCGACCGCTGGGCCGCTCCCGCGCAGCGATGGTTCAAGGTCGATGTCGACGATGGGAACGTCTACATCCTTCGGCACGATGAAGCGAGCGGCGACTGGGAGATCGCCGCGTTCACTGCAAGCCGTCAACCCATGACGCCATGACGGCTGTTCGCTCACGCGTGTTCTCGTCATTGAACTCGTCCCCGGGTGGGATGGCCTAAATCTACGAAGGTCGCGCGCCCCGAGGCTAGCGCCGAACGAGCGGGGTAATCCTGCGAGACCTCCACTCTCAAGGAGTCTGAAGATGAAAAAGTTTCTTGTTACGTATCTTGCGCCCGCGTCGGTAATCGACGACTGGAAGAAAACCGAGCCCAAACAGAGAAAGGAGGCCGAGGAGAAGATGCAAGGCGCCTGGAAAAAATGGATGAGCGATCACGTGAAGATGTTCGCCGACAAAGGAGCCGGGGTCGGAAAGACCAAACGTGTCACTTCGCAGGGCACGGCTGATGCAAGAAACGACATCATGCTGTATGCGATCGTCGAGGCAGAGTCACACGAGGCGGCGGCAAAGACATTCGAAGGCCATCCGCACTTGCAGATCCCGCAGGCATCCATAGAAGTCATGGAGATCAATCCGCTGCACGGGATGTAGCCAATCTCGCCGGACGACACTCCTTGGTCCGCGCGCCGGCGCCGGAAACCTGGAAATCGAAGCTCGATTGAGCCCGGGCCGGGGGAAAAACGCAGCAACTCGGCCGGCACCTCTAGCCGAATTTCGCCTTCATTCGGGCGGCGAGCTTCGCGCTGTCGATCACCATGCGCTCGTGTGTGCCGACGCCGATCTGCTCGGCCGCGTCGTTTGCGCTCACCGAGAATTCAATCCGACGCCCATCGACGCGAGTCACTTCGGCCTCGCCCGTGACGCGCCGGCCTGCCGGAGTTGCCGCCAGATGGCGCACGTCGACCCGCGTGCCGAGCGCTGTTTCGCCGGCCTCGAGGCAGGGTTTGATCGCGTTGAGCGCAGCGTTCTCCATGACCATGATCATCACCGGCGTTGCCAGAACCGGCGGCAACGTCGCGTCCTTGAAACGGCTGGCGAGGTGCTCGGGCGCGACGGTCAGGCTGAACGATCCCTTGGCTCCGACCGGTATCGTCAACATGGCGCTCCTTGTTTCTCAGTGCGTTCGCGATTCGGCACGCAGCGTTTGATAAACACTCCCGAACCGGGCCATCCTCACCCTTTCAGACCGCTCATCACGACGGCCTGGACGACCCAGCGCTGCAGCACGATGAAGATGGCGAGTATGGGAAGGATGCTGAGCACCGCGGCGGCGGTGAGGAGGTTGTACTCGATGAAGTACATGTTCGTGAAGCTCATGAGGCCGATGGTCACGACTTTCATCTGCGGGCTGGTGGTCACCACCATCGGCCAGAAGAACTCGTTCCAGCTCCACATGAACTTGATGATCAGCAGTGTGGCGATGGCGGGCTTGACGGACGGCAGGACCACCGAGAAGAAGATGCGAAGCTCGCTGCCTCCGTCGACGCGGGCCGCGTCGATGTAGTCGTTGGGGATGACCTCGATGGCCTGGCGCATCAGGAACACGCCGAAGACGCTGACCAGGTCCGGCGCCACGATGCCCATGTAGGTGTCGAGCAGCCCGAGGTCGTTCATCCATACATAGAGGGGCACCACGACCGACTGGAAGGGAACCATCAGGATGCCGATGACGGCGAGAAAGAACACGTCGCGTCCGGGAAACCGGAACTTCGCAAAGCCGAACCCCGCCAGCGACGACACCACCACGCTGCTGACCGCGGCGACCGAAGCGACGATCGCACTGTTCGCGAGATAGCGCAGAAACGGCTCGCGCTTGAACACTTCGACATAGTTGCTCAAGTTGAGCCAATGGTCCGGTGCGATCTGGAGCGGCACCCGCTGGATCTCGGGGGCGGTCTTCAGCGACGTGACGGCCATCCAGAAGAACGGGAAGAAGACGACGATGGCGCCGCACGCGACCGCGAGGGCGATGAGCCAGCGGACATGCACTCGCCTGACCGTCAGTGCGGCGCGGAGCGAATGCACCGTCGATGGCGCAG
>DASWDF010000066.1:0-13628 GCA_036395475.1 Casimicrobiaceae bacterium | reverse complement strand
TGGCCGGACTCACCGGCGGGAATGTGTCGATCGCCAACGCCTACCTGGCCGATATCAGCGATGATGCCGACCGCAGCGCCAACTTCGGCAAGATGGCGGTCGCGTCGAATCTGGGATTTGTCTTCGGACCGGCGCTCGCGGCACTGCTCGGTGCTTTCGGCATGGGCGAGGTTTTTACCGTCGTCGCGGCGTTGCTGATCTCCGTGACGGCATGCCTGATCATCGCCTTCGGGCTGCCGGATTCGACACCCTGCGTGCTCGGTGCCGATCCCGAGCATGTCAACGTAAGAAAGCTCTTCGGGCAGGAGCAAAAAGAATGCTTCAGCATGCTGGCCGCGCGCAAGCTGTCGCTGGCCGAAATACTGATGCTGCCGTCGATGAAGCTGCTGCTCGCGGTGTATTTCCTCGTCTTCTTCGCATTCAATCTCTTCTATGTTGCATTCCCCGTCTACGCGGCGACCGGCATCCATTGGTCGCTTTCGGAGATCGGCGTGTATTTCGCGGCGATGGGTTTGATGATGGCGCTCGTTCAGGGCCCCGTGCTGAATCTTTTGTCGCGGCACTGGTCCGAGCGGAAGCTCGTCCTCGGCGGCGGCGCGCTGCTCGCGGCGAGCTTTCCCTTCTTCACGTCGAGCTCCGCAGCGATGATCTATTGCGGAACGGCGCTGCTGGCGGTCGGCAACGGCATCATGTGGCCGTCGCTGCTGGCGATCCTGTCGCGGACGACCGAGCGGAGCGTGCAGGGAACGGTGCAGGGATTCGCGAGCAGCGCCGGAGCGATCGCGAGCATTGCGGGGCTGCTCCTTGGAGGCGTGCTCTATGCCTCCCTCGGTAGCCGCGTGTTCATCGTTTCCGCGATACTCGTCGCGCTAACTTGCGGCCTATGTCTCTTCCTGCCCGCGACGAGCAAAGCAAAGGAAGGATAGGAATTTTCCAGCCGTCAGGCAGCTTTGCGGCCCGCCTGCGCGGCGAGCGCCGCATCCAACGTCTGCCGGTCGAGCCAGCCGAGGCTGACCAGGATCTCGCCGAGCAGCCCGCCCTGATGGCGTTGCAGCTCCAGCGCAAATTCCAGCTGGCTGGACGTGATGCGCTTGGCGTTGAGCAGAATCTCACCGAGCTGGCTGCGGATCGCACTGGCGACCATCAACAAGCCGACGAGGTCTTCGCTTTCGGCCTGGGCGCTTTGCAGCTCCGAGAGTTTGCGCTGTCCGATCAAGCCGATGCTCACCAAGGCTTCGCCGAGTGCGAGGTTGTCCCGCTTTTTGGATTCGACTGCCTGCCCGAGATCCATTTCGACCAAGCCCGGCTCTCGCGGCGCGAAGATCGCTTCGTCCGCCTGGGCGCCCGATGCATACGCCGCGGCCCGCATCCAAGCGTGGACGGTCCGCTCCTGTTGGCGACGCAACGCGTCGTTCCTTTGGATCTCTGTATCGTACATTTCCATGGCCCTATTCCCTTGCTCGATTTCGAAGGCGGCGGTCGCCGACCTGGCGTCAACAGTGAGCAACTCCCATGCCTGGACGGATCCCCACGGGCAGCGGTTTCGACCTGCCGTATTTCGTCGGCTGCGGACGTTATTCGGACGGCCCAAGCCGTCAGGACATTCGGGACAGGAATCGCTGCAGAGAGAACGCGCCGAGATCGACCGCCGTCGCACCGTCGATTGCCAGGTCCGCGAGCGCTTCCCCGATGGCCGGCGAATGCTTGAAGCCGTGACCCGAGCACGGCGAAACGATGATGACGCGTTTCGAGTCGGGATGCGTATCGATGACGAACCCGAAATCCGGCGTGACTGTATAGAGGCATGACATCGCCCTGAGGCAGCGGTTGCTCACTCCGGCGATATAAGGAGCGACGTAGTCCTCGTACATCGCTCTTTTTTCTTCGTCGCTCACGGCCCGTTCGACGGCGGCCGCAGTCGTCGTCGCTTCGTATTGCTCGGTGGCGACCTTCATTCCGCCGCGCGGTCCATCGATTGCCGGAAAGCCGTAGATGCCCTGCTTCTTACCCTGCAGCTCCCAGATGAATACCGGCCAGCGCTCGGGCAGATACGGCGTGACCGGACCGTCGACGTCGAACCAGAAGAGCGTCTGTCGATAGACCGTGAAATGCCGCGCCAGCCGGCGATCGACGAGTCCCGGCAACCAAGGTCCGGCGGTAACGATCAGCGTCCCGGCCAGGTATGTCTCCTTGTCCGTGGTGACCGTCACCGCGTTCGCCGACGCATCGAATCGCGACACGCGTTCGTCGCGGTGGATTTCCGCGCCGCGCCGCTCCGCCACGCTCAGCTGCGCGCGAACGCATGCTTCCGGCCGCAGGAACCCGGCGTCGCGTTCGAGATAGCCCCGCTCGTCATCGGCCACATTGAAGCGGGGAAATCTCTGCCGGATTTCGGTTGCGTCCAGCAACTCGTGGGCGATGGCGTATTTCCTTGCCGCGGCAAGAGTGTTATCGAAGAAATTCTCGACATGAGTGCGCGAAGTCTTCGCGCTGCTGGAGATGATGAGCCCGCCACACGTCGTGAGGAGCTCGGTCCCCGTTTCCTTCTCGAGCTCGCGCCAGAGCTGATGCGAGCGCAGCGCGAGCGGCGTGTATTGCTCTCCCTCGCCAATCGCGAGCCGGGTGATTCGGGTGTCGCCGTGGCTCGAGCCGAGCGCGTGCGGCGGAGAGAATTGATCGATGCCGAGGACGCCGTTGCCCCTCCGCGCGAGCTCGCAGAGCGCTGCGCTTCCCATCGCCCCGAGCCCAAGCACGATGGTGTCGAAGCGTCTCATCTTTGATTGACCGGATCGCGGCAGTTGAAAACTGCAAATGTTAACCCGGCCGCCGAAGCCGCGCGGTATGCTTGACGCTTTGCCGCTCCGCCCCGTTTCCGCAGCACCATGCTCGTGAATCCGCAGCGCAGGCCCGCTCGTCCGGCATCCCGGTCCTTCGCAGTCGACCAGCCGACGCTCCTGCAGTTCGTGCTGCTGTCGATGCTGCTCCACGTTCTGCTGATCGTGCTCTTCGGCAATCCGGTTGGCGGGACGCGACGGGGCGAGGCATGGTGGGGTCCGCTCGATGTGACCTTGCGACGGTTGGCGCCCGAAGCCGGCTCCGGCTTCAGGCCGGCACCTGGCGCTGCGCCCCCCGCGCGGCGGCGGCTCGATCGCAACGCTCCCGACGAAGTCGATAAGCAGTTGACGCCGCCGGTGGTAGCGCCAGCGCCGATCGAGCGCGTCGCTCCGCCGCAGATCGAGCGCGAAGTTGTTCCGCCGGTCGAGCTGCCGCCGCACGCGGTCCCCGCGGCACCTGCCGCGCCGCTCGAACGCGTGGCTCCCCCGCAGATCGAGCGCGAAGTTACTCCGCCGGTCGAGCTGCCGCAACGCGCGGTGCCCGCGACACCCGCCGCGCCGATCGAACGCGTGGCTCCCCCGCAGATCGAGCGCGAAGTTGGTCCGCCGGTCGAGCTGCCGCCACGTCCGATGCCCGCGGCGCCCGCCGCGCCGATCGAACGCGTCGCTCCGCCGCAGATCGAGCGCGAAGTTGCTCCGCCGGTCGAGCTGCCGCCACGTCCGATGCCCGCGGCACCCGCCGCGCCGCTCGAACGCATCGCTCCGGCAAGGATCGAGCGTGAAATTGCTCCTCCGGTCGAGGTTCCGGCGCCGAGTCGCGAGCCTGCGAAGGCAGCCCCGCCATTGCCGCGCGCTGCGCCCGCACCGGCCGCCGTGCCGCGCAGCCCGCCGAGCGAGACCGCATCGCCGGTCGAGCGTGCCGCGCCGCCGGTGGCACCTGCGCTTCCGCAGACTCAGCGCCCGGCACCCGTGCCGCAGTCGCGCTTCGGCACGCCCGATACGGACGAGGAAATCTTCAAGCCGCGCCGCGACGTCGGCGTTCCACCCTCCGAAGCACCGCGCATCGATCTCGACGCGGCGCGCAAGAAAGCCGCTCGCGAAATCGCGCGTGAAGGTTCGGGCTCGCGCGGAGTCTTCACGATTCCAGCGCCGCCGGTACTGGAGAAGAAGTCGAAAGAAGCGATGGCGATGGAGAAAGCGATCAAGCCCGATTGCCGCACCGCGTACGCCAACATGGGCCTGCTCGCGGTTCCAGTGCTGGTAGCGAGCGCAATTGCTGCCGACGGGAGCTGCCGGTGGTGAAATGAAAACGCCTGTCAGGGATTTCACCAGGGATTATGAGCTCGGGCGTTCGGCGGCCTTACGCGAGCTGGAGCGCTGCGTGCTTGGCTGCGACTACGGAGCAACCAGCTGGACCACCCGCCAGGAAGCATCACGAATTGCGGAGCTGCTCGAGCTTCATCCGCGCGACACGCTTCTCGACGTAGGCGCAGGGTCGGGATGGCCGGGACTTTATCTCGCGCAGCTCCTCGGCTGCGATGTCGTCCTCGTCGACCTTCCGCTCGTGGGTCTGCGCGTCGCTCTCGAGCGCGCCGCGGCAGACGGACTGAAGATGCGCTGCCGCACGATAGTCGCAGATGGCGCGGCGTTACCGTTCCGGGACGGCTCGTTTGACGCCGTCAGCCACTCCGACGTGCTGTGTTGTCTGGAGGCAAAACTATCCGTGTTGCAAGCCTGCCGCCGCGTGGCGCGCGCCGCGGCGAAGATGGCGTTTTCCGTGATCGCACCGGCATCCTCGCTATCGGCGTCCGAGCACGAAATCGCGATCGAATCCGGCCCCCCATTTGTCGACGTATGCGGCGACTACGCCGACTTGCTCCACCAGTCTGGCTGGCGCCTGCTCGAAAGGTGCGACGTCTCGGAGGAATTCGCGCGCTCGCTTCGAATTTCGATCGAGGCGGTGAAGGCGCGCGCCGACGCACTCACCGAGGTGTTCGGTCGGGAAGATTTCGCGGAGCGCTTGGAGAGGCGCGAGGCTACTCTTGGCGCTATCGAGCGTAAACTGTTGAAACGCGAGATCTTCGTCGCGCGGGCGAGTTAGGCCCCGAACCGCGACGCAGACACATCGACGCCGGCGGCGGCGAATCGACGCTGGTGGACGAGCTGCGGTGGAAGTCAAGTGACGCGCCGTGCGCTGCGCAAGCTCTTCCGCATCACCGGCCGCATCGGCTTGCGGCGCGCGACTTCGACGAAGCCGGCGCGGTCGAACATCGATTTGGCGCCGAACCACATGGAATCGTCGGCGCTCTTTTTCCTCTTGTCGCAGGGATAGGCTTCGAGCAGCGTCACGCCCTGCTTTCGCGCCCACCTCACGGCGCCGTTCAACATGGCCTCCGCCACGCCGCGGTGCCGCGCTTCGGGATCGACGACGAAGCAGATGATCGACCACACCGGCTTCGCGTCGACCGGCTTCATCACTGGCGAACGTTTGAGCTTGGCGTAATCCTCGCGCGGCCCGAGCGATACCCAACCGATCGCCTGGTTCTTCTCATAGCCGATCAAACCCGGTATCACACCGCGATCGACCAGGCTTCTCAGCGCCCGCTTGTTGGCTTCGGAGTACGTCATGCCCGCTGGCACGTCGTGCTTGCCGGTGCGGCGGTAGTACATGCAGTAGCAGCCGCGCGCTACCGATGCACCGGGACGCTCGAACAACTCGACCAGGTCGTCCCAGCGGTCGGCAGTAAGGGGTTCGATCCGAAGCTTCACGCCGCACCGAGCGATGCCGTCTACTTCGCGTCCTTCTGTCTGCGTTGATACCCGCTGGCGCGCATGCAGGCGTCGTACATCCGGTTGAAAGTTGCGTGCGTGGGGTCCATCTCGCCTCCTATGCCAAACTTCCTCTGGTCGACCTCGGCCTGCCTGGCGCAGGCCTCGTTGTCCTTGACGAACTGCGGCCGCGGTGCCTGGCCCTGGTCGTAGTCATCCGCCGTGCGCGCCGCATACGTGGCGCAACCGATCACAACCAGCAACGCCGCTGCGACAAGCGTTGGCAGGCGAACGTTCACGGCGTCTCCTTCAGCGCCTGCTCGATATCGCCGATCAGATCGTCGAAATGCTCGATGCCGATCGACAGGCGCACCAGATCCGCGGGGCAAAGCGTTCCCGGCCCTTCGACGCTGGCGCGATGCTCGGCGAGGCTCTCGACCGACCCCAGCGAGGTGGCGCGCTTGAATACGCGGAGATTGGCCGTGAACGCCTTCGCGGCTGCCTCGCCGCCGGCGAGGCGCAGCGACATCATCCCGCCAAAGCCGCCGCGCATCTGCCTCGCCGCGACGGGGTGTCCGGGATGGGTGGGGAGTCCCGGATAAAGCACGTGTGAGAGCTTCGGGTGGCGCTGCAGTCGCAGCGCGATCGCGTGCGCGTTACGGCAAGAAGCGGCGACGCGCAAGGGCAGCGTGCGCATCCCGCGCAACAGCAGCCACGCCTCCAGCGGCCCCAACACTGCACCGCCACTCCCGCGCAGGTATCGCATGCGTTGCCACGCTTGGTCGTCCTGCGCGGTCGCCAAGACGCCGGCGATCACGTCCGAGTGGCCGTTGAGATACTTGGTCGCCGAATGCATGACGACGTGCGCGCCCAATTCGATCGGACGCGTCAGCAGCGGCGTCGCCGCGGTCGAGTCGACGGCGACGGTCGCGCCGACCTCGCGGGCGATCGCGCCCGCCGCGGCAATGTCGGTGATCTCCCAGGTCGGATTGGCGGGCGTTTCGATCCAGATCAAGCGCGGCAGCCGCGCGTGAGCTTTTTTTGCGAGATCGTCGGTAGACGAATTGTCGTAGAACTCGATCGAAAGCCCCCACGGCACCGCGACCTCGAGCAGCCATTTGCGCAGCGCCCAGTACATGCTTTGGGGCGCGAGCGCGCAAGCGCCGGGCGCGAGCGTCTGGAACACGGCCGCCGCCGCCGCCTGGCCCGAGGCGAACAGCATTGCCGCGGCTGCACCCTCCAGCGACGCGATCAGCGCCTCGGCCTGATCGTAACCGGGATTGTCGGCGCGCGAATAGACACGTCCTCCCGGATATGCGCCGTCTGCGCCGCGCTCGTAGGTGGTCGAAACGTAAATCGGGGGCACGATGTCGCGATACGGATCTGCGACCCGGCCCAGGCCCTGCGCGGCGAGCGTTTCGGGGTGTAGCCTGGTTTTATCGATTGTCATCGGTGACGGGACCGGGAAGGTCACTGACTATAGCCCTGAATGCGCCGGGCTCAGTCTCGATAGCGACGCAGCCAATCGACGATCTGCGCCGCCGTATCCGCCGCGCGCTCGCGTTGCGGGAAGTGTCCCGCGCCGGCGATGAGCCGCCGTTCATAGGGTCCGCTGAAGTACGCTTCCTTGCCTTCGCTCATCTGCGGCGAATTCACCGGGTCGAGCGCCCCATGGAGCGTCAAGGTCGGCACGCGTTGCTTCGGCGCCGGATCGAACTGCGCCTCGAGCTCGCCATAATGAGGATCCGGAGCGGCATGGCCCCAGCGCACGCGGTAGGAGTGCAGTACGATGTCGGCCCAATCCGGATTGTCGAACGAAACAGCGGTGCGCTCGAATTCCTCGGCGTCCGGCTTGTACGCGACGAACCACTCGTTCCAGATATGGCGAGTGAATGCGCGGCGGTCTTCGCGCACCGCCCTCTCGCCCCGCGGCGTGGCCATCAGCCAGTGATACCAATAGTTCTGGGTCTGCCGATAACTGAGCGCCTGATTGGGCGAGTTGGTCCCATAACCGACCGAGAGCGCCACGCACGCACTGATGCGCGCATCGTTCAGCGCCGACGCGATGTACGCGGCGCGCGAGCCCCAGTCGTGGCCAACCAATGCATGCCGCCCGAGATCGAGCACCGTCGCGAACTCGACCAGATCTTGTCCCAGTGCGACAAGCTGTCCGCTGCGAATCGTGTGGTCGCTCAAGAAGCGCGTCGGCCCGTAACCGCGCAGCCACGGAACGTAGGTACGATAGCCCGCTTCGTGCAGCGCAGGCAGCACCCAATCCCAGGTGCGCGCATCGTCCGGCCAGCCATGCGTGAGGATCACCGGGAAGCCGTCGTCCGGGCCGGCGACTTCGTAGCCGATGCGCAGCAGCGAGGTCTCGACAAAGCGCGTCGTCATGTGGACACTCTGCCAACGGATGATAGCAGGCAGGAAGTTTCGGGTTGCGCGTCGCTCCTCGCCCCGCGCGCACTGGCAAACCCAGAGCTTATCGCAGTCGATACGAGAGCACGTGCCCGTCGCGCGTCGTCGAGCGCAAGCCGAGCCACTCGCCCTCCGGCGAGTACCAAAGCTCGATACGGTTCCTCTCGGTGTCGATGCGGTAATGGCTCGCCGGGCGCGAGGTTCCGCGCACGTCGAGGGACTCCTTGCCCAGATCGTGCACCGTGACGGGCGTCCAGGCGCCGGTTTGTGCGTTCACCAGATGCGTCTGCCGCAGCACGCGCGGATTCCAGTACGCGAAGCTCATCACGCACGGCGCGAGCTTCTCCTCCCCTCGGGGACCGGTGACGACGAAGGCGCCCGCGTCGAGCCGTCCGGCGACCGTAGTCACGGCGCCCTTTTCTTCAGTGCGTGTGTCGATGCGCGTAAGACAATCTGCCTGCCAGGTCTCTTCGGCGTGCTGCTTATAGCTGACTCCGAGCAGCGCTACGCCGTACCGCATGTCGCTTTGCACCGATCGCGCATCGCCTTTCTCGTGAACGATGATATCGTGCGTACCGATTGGTAAGCCGTCGACGCTGACGTCGAAGTGCCACTCGCGCGCGAACGCCGGGATGACGAAGATCGATGCCGACAGCAGCACTACGGCGTTAAGCATGTAGTGCAAAGGGATGGCGCGCCGCGAATTGACGACGGGCCGGAAGAGCGGGGGCCGCATGCGGGTGTTATCCAGTGCGCGCGCAACGCATTCGCGCACGCTAGCTGCTATCTTAACTCGACCCAATGCAACAGAACTGCCACGGGAGAACCGCATGCGAATTCCCTTCTGGACGCAGGCTCAGGCCCACCGCGATCCGGCGCTCGTCGCCGCCATCGAGCAACGGCGCGGCGGCCGGCTGCTCAATCTCGACCGCTTGCTGTTGTGGTCGGAGCCGTTGGCGCGAAGCTGGAATGTTTTCCTGCGCACATTGCGGCAAGAGCTCTCGCTCGCGCCCAAGCTGCGCGAGCTGGCGATCTGCGTGGTGGCGCGCGCGACGGGGGCCGATTATGAGTTCCACCATCATGCCCCCGAGTTCGCAAAAGCCGGCGGCAGCGCCGCGAAGGTTGCCGCGCTAGACAAGCCCGACGCGGCAGCGACCAGCCCGCTATTCGATGCGCTGGAACAGAACGTGATCCGCTACGCGCTGGCGAGCACGCGAGCGGTCAAGGTCCCCGATGCGTTATTCGACACACTGAGCCGACAACTCTCGCTGACCGAACTCATCGAGCTCGCGGCCGTGGTCGCGGGATACAACATGGTGGCGCGATTTCTGGTGGCATTGCAGGTCCCGCCTGAAGCATAGAGATACTATAAATCAACAACTTGTCGTCAACAGGACCGGTGTCGATAATCTTTACATGGATTGTACATATCAAGTCCAAGATCATGTTTGATTGGTGATTTTTTACTGGCCCATGGATTGCTTTAGAAGATCGCATCGATTAATTCGGGCGGAAAAAGCCAAAGATGAAGAATTCTTGGATTCAGTGCGTCGTGCTTGCAGCCCTTGCCGTTGCGGCCTCGGCCGCCCTTGGCAACGCGTTTTCGGGTGCCGCGTCGCAGCCGGGAAGCCTCACCTTCGGTGGCTCGTCCACCGGTAGCTATGCGACCGTCAGCCTCAGCACCGATAGCGGTGGCAGTTACCACAACGTTCTCACCGGCCAGTTCCAGGGTTTCTTCGATCCGGCGAGCGAAGCGGACGCCCCCGGTCACGAGGCGGATGACTTTTTCCGTTTCTTCTGCATCGAGCTTGTTCAATACGCGGAAGCCGGACCCAATACCTACACGCGCAACCTAGGCGTGCCAAACGCGACCGACAGCGCCGAGCTGACCCGGCTGTTCAACCAGTTCTACCCGAATGGAGCGACGGGGACCTATTACTCCGGCGGCAGTCAGACCAATTTCGGCAGCTTTCCCGATACAAACACCGCGGCGGCGTTCCAACTAGCGATCTGGGAAATCTGGTTCGACACCGACAACAACTTGGATCTCTCCGCCGGCGCGTTTCGCGCTAATGGCCCATCCGGCGTGACGAGCCTGGCGCAGAGCTATTTGAATGCGATCGGCAACGGTTCGACGGCAGCGCCCGGGTGGACGCTCTACGAATTCAACAGCCCGAGCAAACAGGACTATCTTTCGGTCGAGCACACAGGGCCCCTCCAGCAGACTCCCGAGCCTGGCACGCTGATCCTGCTTGGCGTCGGCGCCTTCGCGGCGTGGGGCACGTCAAAGCGTCACCGCAAGACAGCGTAGACTCCTCTGCTTGCGTTTTTCGCGGCCGACGATTTGCTCGGCCGCTTTTTTGTTGTGGAGCTGACCGCTAGCGGGATCGATCCTGCGCGCTGCGCGTCACGCGGCACCCTGCCGCGCTCGACGGAAGCCTCAAAATCCTGGTCACCGCATACTCGACCTCGTCGGTCGACTTATTCGAGGAATACGCAAATCGTTGTTTCGTGATTTACTACCGGGAATCACTTGTTTGCGGCCGACCGGACCCGGTCGGTTTTATCGCCGATGAGTCGTTTTTCCATTCAATGAGCGCAGCCTTCGCGCTTGCCGAGACGTTCGCGGCGCGCGCAACCGTGCACGCGTGACCAAAGGCAAATCATGAACGACGCCCTCCAAAAGAGCACGCCAAGCCACGTCCTGCATCGGTCGCTGCGCCAGAGTTATCCGACGGCGGTCCGCGGCGACGGGGTCTATCTGATCGACAAGAGCGGCCGCCGCTACCTCGACGCGAGCAGCGGCGCCGCGGTGTCCTGCCTCGGCCACAGTCATCCTGCCGTCCTGGCGGCGATGCGCGGCCAGCTCGACCGGCTGGAATACGCGCACACGAGCTTTTTCACGACCGATGCCGCGGAAGCGTTGGGCGACGAGCTCATCGCCAACGCCCCGGGCGAGATGTCGCACGTGTACTTCGTTTCCGGCGGCTCGGAAGGCATCGAGGCGGCGCTCAAGCTGGCGCGACAGTATTTCGTCGAACGCGGCGAGCCGAACCGACGCCACTTCATCGCCCGGTGGCAGAGCTATCACGGCAATACGCTGGGCGCGCTGGCCATCGGCGGCAACGCGTGGCGGCGTGCAATGTTCGCGCCGATTCTCGCACCCAGCCAGCACATCGCGCCGTGCTATGCGTATCGCGGCCAGAGAACCGACGAGACGCCGGAAGCCTACGGCCGACGCGTGGCCGACGAGCTCGATGCAAAGATCGTCGAGCTGGGTTGCGAAAACGTCATCGCCTTCGTCGCCGAAACCGTAGCGGGCGCAACGCTAGGCGCGGTCGAGCCGGCGCCTGGATACTTCAAGCGCATCCGCGAAATCTGCGACCGCCACCGCGTGCTGCTCATCCTCGACGAGGTGATGTGCGGCATGGGCCGCTGCGGCACGCTGCACGCGGTAGAAGCGGAAGGCATCGCCCCCGATCTGATGGTCCTGGCCAAGGGCCTGGGCGGCGGTTACGCGCCGATTGGAGCGGTGCTCGCATCGTCAGGCGTCATGGAAGCCTTCGATCGCGGCAGCGGGATGTTCATGCACGGACACACGTACATGGGGCATCCGCTCGCCTGCGCCGCGGCGCTTGCGGTGCAACGCACGCTGCGCGAGCAGAACCTGCTCGAGAATGTGCGCACGCAGGGCAAGCGTCTCAGGGCGCGGCTCGCGGCACGCTTGAGCGATCATCCCCACGTCGGCGACATCCGCGGCCGGGGCCTGTTCTGCGGCATCGAGCTTGTCGCCGATCGCGCAAGCAAGACGCCGTTCGATCCCGCGTCGCGCTTGCACTCGCGGATCAAGAGCCAAGCGATGCAGCGTGGGCTGCTCGTCTATCCGATGGGGGGCACCGTAGACGGCCGCAGCGGCGACCACGTCCTGCTTGCGCCGCCTTTCATCGTCGAAGAGCGGCACATCGACGAGATCGTCGACAAGCTCGCTGCGGCGATCGATGCGGCTCTGTCAGCGGCCGCTGCGAAACCCGCGTAACGACATTCCCCCGCACGGGCCAGCTCAACCCCAAAGCGCGCGGATTCGCGACGGGATATCGACGGCCGGCTTAGAATCGGGCGCCTGCTCCGGACAACGCTCACCTCGATCGCCCGCTTCCGGCCAGACACAGGATTCGAAGGAGCCGGTGATAGCGTCTGGAATGAAGCGCGTCCGCGAAGCGTAGACGTGCCGGTCGCCGTGCGCGGCCTGCGCGTGCACGTAGAATCGCTGCGGCACGATCAAGTGCAGATGGTCCTTCGCGCGCGTCATCGCGACGTACAGCAGGCGGCGCTCCTGCTCGATCTCTTCGCTCGTTCCGGTGCCCATGTCCGACGGGATGCAGCCGTCGACGACGTTCAGGATGTGCACCGTCTTCCACTCCTGCCCCTTGGCCGAATGAATCGTCGAAAGGATCAAGTAATCGTCGTGGCGCCCCGGCGCACCGGCTTCGTCGCTGGTCGCGGCCGGCGGGTCGAGGGCGAGCTCGGTGAGAAAACGCTCGCGCGACGCATATGTGGCGGCGATCTGCTGGAGTTGCGCGATATCCCGCTGCCGCACGAAAGCGTCCTCGTAGATGCGTTGCAGATGCGGCTCGTACCACCGCGCGACGAGGTCCATTTCGGCTGGCCATGGGGATTCCGTCCCGCGCAGCAAAACAAAAACGCGCAGAAATTGAGCCCACTCTTCGGAGACTGCAGCGGCAACCACGAAGGCTTGCATCGCCGCCGCCGGGTCGGCGCTCGCCGCCATCGCGTCGAGCAAGCGTGTTGCCGTCGCGGGCCCGAATCCCGGCAGCAGGCGCGCCACGCGAAATCCCGCCATGCGGCTGCGCGGATTCTCGGCCCAGCGCAATACGCACAGGACATCCTTCACGTGCGCGGCTTCGAGAAACTTGAGTCCTCCGTATTTGACGAAGGGAATGCCGCGCCGCGAGAGCTCGAGCTCGAGTTGCGCACTGTGGCTCGAGCTTCTGAACAGCACCGCCTGCGCTTTCAGCGCGATACCCGACTCGTGGTATTCGAGCACCCGCTCGGCGACGCAGCGCGCCTGATCGGCATCGTCGCGGACCGTCACGAGCTGCGGCTTCTGGAGAGACCTGCGCTCGCTCCAGAGGTTCTTGGTGAAGCGCTCGTTCGCGAGCCCGATCACCGCGTTGGAGGCGTCCAGTATCGGTTGCGTCGACCGATAGTTGCGGTCGAGCGTGACCACGCGCGCCGGCCGCGCGAATTGCGCTGGAAAGTCGAGAATGTTGCGCACTGTCGCCGCGCGGAAGGAATAGATCGACTGCGCGTCGTCGCCGACCACCGTCACGCCTCGCCCATCGGGCTTGAGCGCGAGCAGGATTTGCGCCTGCAATCGATTGGTGTCCTGGTACTCGTCGATGAGGATGTGATCGAAACGCGCCCCCATCTCGCCGGCCAGCGCCGGGTCCGCCGCGGCCTGCGCCCAGTAGAGGAGCAAATCGTCATAGTCGAGAACGTTCTGCGCCTGCTTCGCCGACGTGTAGCCGGCAAAGAGCTTCCGCAACTGGTCTTCCCAATGCGCGCACCATGGGAAAACGCTCTCCA
>DASWDF010000065.1:0-26993 GCA_036395475.1 Casimicrobiaceae bacterium | reverse complement strand
TTCATCTCCTGGGCGGCGGCCGCAGAAACGCAGGCGCGAACGTCGTGGAAGTTCGCGGGTCCGGCCAAGCGCTCCGGCGTGAATCGCACGTCGCTGTGGAAGGCGCCGGATTTCGTGCAGACGATGCAGGCGCAAG
The DNA here is from genome assembly GCA_036395475.1 of Casimicrobiaceae bacterium. Classification (GTDB taxonomy): domain Bacteria; phylum Pseudomonadota; class Gammaproteobacteria; order Burkholderiales; family Casimicrobiaceae; genus PALSA-1003. Next base: position 26,857 of record DASWDF010000065.1, on the reverse strand, counting down.
GCGCGAATTTCGTCCCGGCCGCGCTGGAATCGCTCGAGCAGGACACCGATGTCGATTGGCGGCCGCGGGTGCCGCAGTGGCCCGCCATCGGTGACACGATGGCCACTGCGATCCAGCAGGCCCTGGTGGGCCAGGCGAAATCCAAGGACGCGCTCGACACCGCGCAGGCGCGCATCGAGCAGACCCTCAAGGGCTGAGCGGGGCTCGAGTAGGCGTGCGCACGCTCGCGCAGCAGGAGCGGCGGTTCGCGTTCGCGCTCCTCGCGCCGGCGCTGCTGATCCTCGTCCTCACGACGACCGCGCCGCTCGTCTATCTGCTGTGGACGAGCCTGCAGCGCGTCGATCTGTCGATGCCCTGGCTGTCGGGTTTCGCCGGCCTGGACAACTTCGGGCGCATGGGCGGCGATCCGCGCTTCTGGGGCTCGCTCGGGCTGACGCTGATCTACACCGGCACGACGGTGGTGCTGCAGGTCGCGATCGGCCTGGCGCTGGCGCTGCTGGTGCTGCAGATTCCGCGCGGCCAGGGCGCGCTGCGCGTGGCGGCGATCCTCCCAATCGTATTGGCGCCGGTTGTCGTCGGCCTCTTCTGGCGGACGTTCGTGCTCTCGCCGGATTTCGGTCTGGTCGATCTGGTCACGCGCGCGCTGGGCCTGGGCTCCCACAACTGGCTGGGCGATCCCAGGCTCGCGTTGATCTCAGTCATCGCGATCCACACCTGGCAGTGGACGCCGTTCGCGTTCCTGGTGATGCTGGCGAGCCTGTCATCGCTGCCGCCGGACATCTTCGAGGCGGCGCGCATCGATCGCGCCAATGCCTGGCAGCGCTTCCGCCGCATCACGCTGCCGCTCATCCGCCCGGCCATCGTGATCGTGCTCATCATGCGCACCATGATCGCGCTCTCGGCTTTCGCGGCGATCTTCGCGGCCACCGGCGGCGGTCCGGGCACCGCGACCGAGATTCTCAATCTGTACGCGTACCGGACCTCGTTCAGCGAGCTCAACTTGGGCTACGGCGCCGCGCTCGCGGTCGTCCTGCTGGCGATCACGCTGGCGATTTCTTTTCTCATGTTCCGGCTGCGGAGGGCGCGATGAAGCTGCGCCGCGCCTTGACTTTTGCGGTCGCCGTCGCGCTGCTCGCCGTGTGGGCGTTCCCGGTGCTCTGGGCGTTGCTGACGTCGTTCAAGACCGAGCGCGACGTGCTCGCGTATCCGCCGAAGGTCGTGTTTACGCCAACGCTCGCGAATTACGCGGACGTGCTGTTCGGCTCGTCGACGATCCTGCCGAACCTTTTGTCGAGCTTCGTCGTCGCGGGATTCACGACGGTATTCACGATCATCATCGCCGTGCCCGCGGCGTACGCGCTCGCGAGGCTCGAATTCCCCGCCAAGCGCAGCACCGGCTTCTATGTGCTCGCCACGCAGATGCTGCCTCCCATCGGGTTGATCATCCCATATTACCTGGTCATGCAGAAGCTCGCCGCGCTCGACACCTATTTGGGGCTGATCGTCATCTACCTCACGTTCTCGCTGCCGTTCGCCGTCTGGCTGATGGTGTCGTACTTCGAGGACATCCCGCGCGAGATGGAGGAGGCCGCTCTGCTCGACCGCGCCGGCCGCCTGCGCGCGTTGTGGTACGTGATCCTGCCGCAGGTGCGCGGCGGCATCGCGGTGACGACGATTTTCGTGTTCCTCAACGCCTGGAACGAGTTCCTGTTCGCGGTCGTGCTCGGCGGCAACCGGGTGCGCACGGTGACGGTGGCGATGTTCAATTTCATCTCCGTCGAGCAGACGCTCTGGGCGAAGCTCGCGGCCGGTGCCGTGCTCGCGATGTTGCCGGTGATCGTGCTGGGCCTCGTCGCGCAGCGGCACATCGTCAAGGGGCTCACGGTCGGAGCCGTCAAGGGCGGGGGACGGCGATGAGCGAAGCGGGAAGTGTCAAGCTCGAAGGGATCGTCAAGCGGCACGGCGCCGTGACCGCGCTGCACGGCGTCGATCTCGCGATCGCGCCTGGCGAGTTCTTCGCGCTGCTGGGACCATCTGGCTCGGGCAAGACCACGACGTTGCGCATTCTCGCCGGCCTCGAGCCGCACGATGCGGGACGCGTGATCATGGAGGGCGTCGACGTCACGCAGCGCCAGCCCGGCGCGCGCGACGTTGCGATGGTGTTCCAGAGCTACGCGCTGTATCCGCACATGAGCGTCTACGAGAACATCGCTTTTCCGCTGCGGATGGTCGCCATGCGTGATGCGGAGATCGATGCCGCGGTGCGCGAAGCGGCGGCGAAAGTCCGCATCGATCATCTGCTCGAACGGCGTCCCGGACAGCTCTCCGGCGGCCAGCAGCAGCGCTGCGCGCTCGCCCGCGCGATCGTGCGCAAGCCGCGGCTTTTCCTTCTCGACGAACCGCTGTCGAATCTCGACGCCAAGCTGCGTGCCGAGACGCGGGTGGAGCTGCGCAAGCTGCAGCGCGCTCTCGGCATCACCACCGTGTACGTGACGCACGATCAGGAAGAGGCGATGACCATGGCCGATCGCATCGCCGTGTTCATGGAAGGCCGGATCGCGCAGGTGGGCACACCGCACGACATCTTCGAACGGCCTGCGTCGACGTCGGTCGCAACGTTCATCGGCAGTCCGCCGATGAATCTCCTGGAGGGCGAGGTGCGCGACGGCAAGCTGGCGGTGGCCGGGGCGGAGTTTGCTTTCGCGCGCCCGCTCGGCGCGGAAGGGCTCGTCACCGTCGGCCTGCGTCCGGGCGCGCTCGAGATCGCCGATCGCGGCATCCCGGGCCGCGTCTATCTGGTCGAGGATCTGGGCGAGCACAGCATCGTCGATGTCCAGGTCGAGCAGCATCTCGTCAAGGTCCGGATGCAGCATCGCCCCGAGCTGCGCGAGGGCGACGCCGTCCATCTCGGCTTCGAAGAATCCGCGCTTCACCTCTTCGATCGCGCGTCGGGGCTGCGGCGCTAGCGCCGCGCGCCCTACGAACCGCCGGGCGCAGCGTAAACTGATGCGCATGCTGCGCGATCGGACCGTTTTCTCCAGATACACCCTTGCCGCCTGGGTTCTGACCGGCGTCGCGCTTGTCCTCGTACTGCAGTTGCACGTGCTACCCGCGCTGCTCGCTGGCATGCTGGTGTACGAGCTCGTTCATGTAATTGCACCGCCACTGAATAGGCATCTTTCGAACAAACGCGCGAAGCTTATTGCGGTGGGCTTGCTCTCGGCGTTGGTGCTGATACTGGTTGCCGCCGCAATCGTCGGGGCCGTTTTGTTCTTCAAGAGCGACGCGGGAAGCCTCTCGGGGCTCCTGGCGCGGATGGCAGAGATCATTGAGAGCTCACGTGCCACGATGCCGAATTGGCTCGTCCAATATATCCCGGAGAGCCCGGAGGACCTCGAGGAAACGCTGGCGGAGTGGTTCCGCACTCACGCTGCCGATGTGCAGTCCATGGGCAAGGAGGTGGGACGAACACTAGTGCAGACAGTGATCGGCATGGTGCTCGGCGCGATGGTCGCATTGCACGAGGCATTGCCGATCGAGACCAACCGGCCGCTCGCACGCGAGCTTGTCGAGCGGATCAAGAAATTGGGTGACTCGTTTCGTCGTGTGGTGTTCGCCCAAGTTCAGATCTCGCTGATCAACACGGTTCTTACCGGGATTTATCTGGCGTTGGTTCTGCCGATCTTTGGCGTGAATCTGCCTTTCAAGAAGACACTGATCGTCGTGACGTTCATCACGGGCCTCCTGCCGGTAGTGGGTAACCTGATCTCAAACGTCGTGATCGTCGTGGTCAGTTTGTCCTACTCGCTCAATGTAGCCATTGGCTCGTTGCTGTTCCTGGTCGTCATCCACAAGCTCGAATATTTCCTGAACGCCCGCATTGTCGGCAGGCGCCTCGAATGCCGCGCATGGGAGCTGTTGCTGGCGATGCTCGCGATGGACGCGGCGTTCGGCATTTCCGGTGTAATCGCTGCACCGATTTACTACGCATACCTGAAGGACGAGCTGGCGGACCGCGGTTTGGTTTGAATTACACCGCGGTCGGGTAGGGGGTGCTGAAACGCGTCGTGGGCGGCCGCTTTCCTTACTTTCAGGACCTAGAATTCAACCCGTGGTCCGTGCCACGAATCGTCTCGCGGTTCGGCACGCGCGAGCGCCTGGGCAGCCTCACACCAGCCCTCGCATGCGTTGCGCCCGGGGCGGCGCCGCCACGCATTCAACAGTCCCTTACACTTTGCATAGAAGTGAAAAAATCGCAGGACCCTGCGCCGCTCCGCCGGGTTCACGGGGTGATCGCTGCAGATGAGTTTGTCGTCGGTCATGCCGCGGTCTGTCAAGCTAACGGCTCCCCACGCCTTGACCCGTAGCTGAGTGCCGAGTGGAAGCCGCGGTCCTAGCACCAGCGCGTCGAGCAGATCGCCTTCGAGTCCCACATAGCCCGGCACGGAGCCGTAGTTGTACGGGCACGGCAGGGGCGAGATGAAGTCCACGTGGCCGGTGGAGCCGCGTTTGAGAAAGCTGCCTCGCGGAATCTCGATTACTACGTCTACCTCTGGCACCAGGGGCGATGCCTCGCGGCCAAGGGGTTGGCGGTCATACGCGTCGTTCACTGCGCGAAGCCTACCTCAATCGGACAAGCTCGGGGCCGTGCCGCGCACGCAGCTTCGGGGCGCGGTACAATTTTCCCCCGAGTCGCCCGTTTCCACATTGGTCGTTTCGGCCGCTTGGCGCCTTCGAGGAGACAACACATGAACATCGACAGCCGATCCACGGCTCGCGTCTGCGCGGGAACGGTGCTGGCCCTCGCACTCGCCGCCTCGTTGCCGGCGTCCGCGCAGGGCAAGGATGATCTCTGGGAAATTTCGTCCAAGATGGAGATGCCCGGCATGCCGATGGCGATGCCGGCGCAGACGAGCCGCGTCTGTCTCGGCAAGAATCGGAAGGACGAGGATTTTGTTCCCAGGCAGGGCGACTGCCGCATGGTCGAGAGCAAGCGCGTAGGGAACAAATTCACCTACAAGATGGATTGTGCCGGCAATAATCCTGTGACTGTGGATGGCGCGATTACATTCGGCAACAACGTCTACGACGGCCAGATGCGCATGACGATGAAACAGACAAACGACACGATGAACATGACGTTCACCGGCAAACGCATCGGCGACTGCGCTGCCGCGCCGAAGTAGCGTCGCGGCACGCAACGATGACCGCGGTGGCCGACTGAATTCGGCCCTACAACTTGCTTGTCGAGCGGGCCTGGATGAGCGCGAGGCACCCGCAGGTCGCCGCATAGGCGAACGCGGTCCAGTACCAGTGCGCGAGGAACATCGCGACGAGGACGCCGAGATCGAAGGTCATGACGTACACCTGTGGGACCGCGGCCGGCGCGCTCTGCCGCAACGCGGAGCCTTGCGGCGTGCTCCATAGGCTGACGATGAAGATCGACCAGACGTATGCGCTGAGAGCGTATTGGACCCAGCCGACCTGCTCGATGATGGCGAAATACAGCGCCGCGGCAAACAGGCCCTTCCACACGATCCAGTCAAACCGACGATCCATCGTTGGCTCCTATCGAGACCTCCGCGGGCAAGGATGCTATCACTTTCCGGCGATCTGTAGGTGATTGTCCTACAAAAGCCGCAAGGCCCAACATAGGGCGAACTTCCGCCGAGAGCGGGGTTTCCAAGCTAGAGCCTGGATCGAAGGCGGGCCGCGATGCAGATACCCAAAAAAGCCTGGATTTTCCTCGGTGTCGCCGCCCTGGTCGCGATCGTCGTCGCTTTGTTCGAGTGGAATTGGCTGCGCAGTCCGCTTGCCACTTACCTAAGCGGAAGAGTCGGCCGCCCGGTAGCGATCGCAGGCAACCTGCGCGGCGAGTGGTCGTTCAAACCGCTCGTTTCCGTGGACTCGGTAACCGTGGGCAATGCTGCCTGGTCCGCCGAGCCTTTGATGGCACGAGCTCAGCGGGTCGATGTACGCGTCGACGTCGCGTCGCTTTTCAACGGCCCCGTTTCGCTGCCCGAGGTCACCCTGGTGGGCCCGCAGGTGTTGCTCGAGCGCGGGGCGGACGGACACGCGAACTGGGAGCTCCCCGCCGGCCCGAGCGACATACCAGTGATCGGCCGTCTGAACATCGAGGACGGCGTCATTCGATTTCTACATCCCGAGTTTGGCACTGACGTCACCGTCAAGGTCGCGTCCTCAGCATCGCCCGACAGTGGAACGACTCCGGTGCATTTCTCGGGTTCCGGGCGCCTGCGCAATAATCCCTTCACCGTCGAAGGAGACGCCGCTTCCTTGCTCGCGCTCGAGAAAGGCGATCGGCCGTATCGGGTGAACGCCAGCGCGCGTGCCGGTTACACAACCATCCGTTTCGACGGGACCGTCATTCCGAACAACATCGACAACGTCGACGGATCGCTCACGGTGCAGGGTCGCGACCTGTCGCAACTCTACCCGATCGTTCCCGTGCCGTTTCCGTGGACGCCGCCGTATCGCGTCAGCGGGCAGCTCAAGCACGCCGGCAAGCTGTGGACCTTCAACGCGTTCACCGGCAAGGTCGGCGAAAGCGACGTCGCGGGCAATTTCGCGCTCGACCGCAGTCGGCCGATTCCGCGCGTTGACGCCGACATCGTGTCGCAGCTCCTCAACTACAAGGATCTCGGCGGCCTGATCGGCCTGCCACCCGCCGATGCGTCGCCGAGCGTGAGAACGGCCGAGCAGAACAAGGAAGCGGCCAAGCGCGAGGCGTCCGGGCGAGTGCTGCCCGATAGGCCCTACGACCTCGAGAAGCTGCGCTCGGTCGACGCCAAGCTGCGTTTCAAGGGCAAGCGCTTCATGGCGTCGAACCTGCCGCTCGATGATATGAAGATGACGATGGATCTGCAGGGAGGCGTGCTGAAGCTGCAGCCGCTCGATTTCGGCGTCGGCGGCGGCGACGTGACGTCGACGCTGGTGCTCGATGCGCGCAACAAGGTGATCAAGACCAATGGCGATGTGACGGTCCGCAACGTCGAGCTGAAGCAGCTCCTCCCGGCGTTCAAGCCGCCGAAGGGAAGCGCGGGCAAGGTTGGCGGCCGCGCGCGCCTTTCCGCCACCGGCAACTCGGTCGCCGACATGCTGGCGTCGAGCAACGGCGAAGTGGCACTGATCAGCCGCGGCGGCGAAGCCAGCGCGCTCGCGGTCGTCCTCACGAATCTGGACCTGGCGCGCGCGGTGCCGCTGCTGTTGAAGGGCGACGAGAATTCGCCCGTACACTGCGTGGTGGCCGACTTCGTTGCCGAGAATGGCATCATGGCGGCACGGACACTGGTGATGGATACCGAGGCGGAAAAGATCCTCGGTGAAGGCAGCATCGATTTTGCGCACGAACACTACGCCTTGACGCTCAACGCGAAGTCCAAGAAAGCGAGCGTAGTGGCGCTGCGTGGTCCGATCCTCATCGACGGCAGCTTCAAATCGCCGAAGATCCATCCGGCGATCGGACCGATCGCCGTCCGCGTCGGAACATCGGTTGCGCTGGGCGTCGCGGCGACGCCGGTGGCGGCGCTCCTGCCGTTGATCGACTTCGGCGGCGCCACGGACGCCGATTGCCGGGCGCTGATGCAGGACGCAAAGGAAAACGTGGAAGCGCGCGCGTTGAAGCAGCCCTCCATCGCGCCGCGCGCCAGTGCGAATTCATCGCCACGCCGCCCCTCATCGGCGCGCGTGTCCGACTAGACTCGGCGCTACGAGACTTGCGCCTTTCCTGCGAGTTCATTCGCACGCCGCATGGTAGCTCGGGTTGAGCGCGCAGCTGTGCAGCCTGGGTTGAGCGCGCAGCTGTGTAGCTTGGGTTGAGCGCGCAGCTGTGTAGCCTGGGCTGAGCGCGCAGCTGTGTAGCCTGGGTTGAGCGCGCAGCGCGAAGCCCGGGGCGGCGTCCGCATTCCGCGTTGATCCGGCCAGCGTAGCCTGGGTTGAGCGCGCAGCGCGAAGCCCGGGGCGGTGTCCGCATTCCGCGTTGATCCGGGCTTCATTGCGCGTTGTCCCGGGCATCGCTTTCGCTCAGCCCGGGCTACGGAGCAGGTTGTCCCGGGCATCGCTTTCGCGCAGCCCGGGCTACGGAGCAGGTTGTCCCGGGCATCGCTTTCGCTCAGCCCGGGCTACAGAGCAGGTTGTCCCTACGGCAGGTTGTCCCGGGCATCGCTTTCACTCAGCCCGGGCTACAGAGCGCGTTGTCCCGGGCATCGCTTTCGCTCAGCCCGGGCTACGGAGCTACAGAGCAGGTTGTCCCGGGCTGTGTAGCCTGGGTTGAGCGCGCAGCGCGAAGCCCGGGGCGGCGTCCGCATTCCGCGTTGTCCCGGGCATCGCTTCGCTCAGCCCGGGCTACGAAGCACGGCGCAGTCCTGCCGGGATCATCCACCGCTCGCCGAAGCGGAAGCCGCCTTCGATCAGCAGCGCGAGAACGGCCGCGGGGATTGCCCCGGCAAACAGCATCGCATTGTCGTTGAGCGCGAGGCCGGTGACGATCCGCTCGCCGTAGCCACCGGCGCCGATGAATGCGGCGATGGTCGCCGTGCCGACGTTGATCACCGCCGAGGTCTTGATCCCCGCCAAAATCGTCGGCGCCGCGAGCGGCAGCTCGATCTTGGTCAGGATCGTTCCCGCGCGCATGCCAAGCGATTGTGCGGCCTGCCGCATGCCTACCGTGATCTGCGTGAGCGCGGTGTGCGTGTTGCGCACGATGGGCAGCAGCGCGTAGATCGCGAGAGCGATGAACGCCGGCACCGCCCCGATGCGTCCGGTCAGGGGAATCAGCACGGCGAGCAGCGCGAGCGATGGAATCGTTTGCGCGACTCCAGTGGCGCCGAGGATCAACCCTTCCGTCGCGGGACGCTTGGCGGCGAGGATACCGAGCGGAATGCCGATGACGATGCTCGCCGCGAGCGACACGAACACGAGTCCGAGATGCTCGAGCGTCAGGCGCGCGAAGTCCGGTCCGAAGAGCTTGCTCCAGAAATCGCCTGCCGGCACTGCCTTGGCGCTCGCCGATGCGGCGGTCGCGGCCGCGCCCGGACGCTGCGCGAGGAAGCCCTCGGCAATCGCCGCGAAGTCCTTGCCTTCCAGCTCGGCGGCAGCGTTCATCTTGCGCATGGTCGCGTCGTCGATCCTGCGTTCGAGCTGCTTGAGCGCGGCCCAGGTCTTCGGCAATCGCTGCGGCAGATCGGCGCGGTAGAGCAGCACGGCGTCGTAGCGCGGAAAGTAGTTGCGGTCGTCGACGAGCACGGTCAAGCCGTACTTGTCGATCTTGGCGTCGGTCGAATAGATGTCGATCGCGTCGACCTGTTTTTCCGCGATCGCCTCGTACGCGATGCCGTGATCGAGCCCGCGCGGCGTGGCGAACGGCAGGTCGTAGGCGCGCTTCAACCCCGGCCAGCCGTCGGCCCGGCCGATGAATTCCTGCGAGAGTCCCGGCTTGAGCTCCGGATGCGCCTTGAGGTCGGAGAGCTTGGCGATGCCCTTGGCGCGCGCGTCGTCGCCGCGAAGCGCGATGGCGTAGGTGTTGTTGAAGCCCAGCGGCACGCCCACGGCAAGCCCCATTGACGCGAGCTTCGCATTGAGCTCGGGCAGCGGCGGAACCGCGTCGAGCTTGAGGATTTCCTTGGCGATCGTGCCGGTGTACTCGGGGTAGACATCGATGCTGCCGGTGGTGAGCGCATTCAACACGATCGCGGTGTTGCCGAGCCCCTGACTGTGCGTCGCGCTCGCCTCGCCAGCGGCTTGCGCGCTCTGCTTGATGATCTCGCCCAGGATGTACGACTCGGTGAAGCGCTTGGAGCCGACGTTTAGCGTCGATGCCGCAATCGCGGCGCCACACGCCGCGAACGCGACGGCCCCCGCCAAAATGCCGATCAGAATCTTCGTCCGCATGAACTTCCCCCGCAGTCGTAGCTGCGAATTCATTCGCACGCTTCCGCGCATGATACGCCGCGGCCGAATGAATTCGGCCCTACGAAAGGCGCTCCACTGTCGGGCACGGCTCGCGAGAATCGACTAAGCTTGCAAGTCTTGCCGGCCGCTTTAGCTGGATGCCTTCCTACCCTCATCTCCTCGCGCCGCTCAACCTGGGCTTCACGACGCTCGCCAACCGCGTCCTCATGGGCTCGATGCATACCGGCCTCGAGGAGTCGCCGGACGGGTTCAACAAGCTCGCGGCGTTCTACGCGGCGCGGGCGAAGGGCGGCGTGGGACTCATCGTCACCGGCGGCATCGCTCCCAACTTCGCGGGCCGGCTCGAGCCGCGCGCGCTGCAGCTCTCGTTTCCGTGGCAGCTTAGCAAGCATCGCATCGTCACCGACGCGGTACACGCCTCCGGCAGCAAGATCGCGCTGCAGATCCTGCACGCCGGGCGCTATGCGTATCACCCGCTGTCGGTCGCGCCGTCGCGCGTGAAATCTCCGATCACACCGTTTCGTCCGCGCCCGCTGACGCGCTGGGGGATCCAGAGGACGATCGGCGCGTACGTCCGCTGCGCGAAGCTCGCGCAGAAGGCGGGCTACGACGGCGTGGAGATCATGGGCTCCGAGGGTTACCTCATCAACCAGTTCGTCGCGCCGCAGACCAATTTCCGCCACGACGAGTGGGGTGGCTCGTTCTTGAACCGCATCCGCTTTCCGGTCGCGATCGTGCGCCGCACGCGCGAGGCGGTCGGCCCGAAATTCATCATCATCTACCGGTTGTCGATGCTCGATCTCGTCGAAGGTGGCAGCACCTGGGACGAGGTCGTCTCGCTCGCGCAGGCGGTCGAGGCGGCAGGCGCGACGATCATCAATACCGGCATCGGCTGGCACGAGGCGCGCATCCCGACCATCGCGACCATGGTGCCGCGCGCGGCTTTCGCGTGGGTGACGCGGCGGCTCAAGGGTGAGGTGAAGATCCCGCTGATCACGACCAACCGCATCAACGATCCCGCGACGGCCGAGACCTTGCTCGCGCGCGGCGACGCGGACATGGTGTCGATGGCGCGGCCGTTCCTCGCCGATCCGGACTTCGTCCACAAGGCCGCGCTCGATCGCGCCGACGAGATCAACACCTGCATCGGCTGCAACCAGGCCTGCCTCGATCAGATCTTCGAGCGGCAGACGGCGACGTGTCTGGTGAATCCCTACGCGTGTCGCGAGACCGAATTGAAGCTCGTGCCCGCGGCGAAGAAGCGCAAGGTTGCCGTCGTCGGCGCGGGCCCCGCAGGAATGGCGTGCGCAGTGACGGCGGCGGAGCGTAGCCACGACGTGACGCTCTTCGACGCGGCTGCCGAAATCGGCGGGCAGTTCAATCTCGCGCGCCGTATTCCCGGCAAGGAGGAGTTCGCCGAGACGCTGCGGTATTTCCGCACGCGGCTGGCGAAGTTCGGCGTGAAGGTCGAGCTCAATCGCCACGTCGGTGCCGAAGATTTGCGTGGCTTCGACGAGGTGATCCTCTCCACCGGCATCGTGCCGCGGCGTCCCCCCATTCCCGGTCTCGAGCACCCGAAGGTCGCGAGCTATGTCGAGATCGTCGAGGGCCGCAAGGTCGCAGGCAAACGCGTCGCCTTGATCGGCGCGGGCGGCATCGGCTTCGACGTGGCGGAGTTGCTCACCGCGGGCGAAGCGGCCGACGGACACTTGAGCGACGGGCATGGGGATAATCCGGCGATCGCGGCGTTTCGCGACGAGTGGGGGATCGATAGCGCTTACGCGCGCCGCGGCGGGCTGAAGCCCTCGCGCGAGGACTCGTCGCCGCGGCAGCTCTGGCTCTTGCAGCGCAAGACGGCCAAAGTCGGCGAAGGGCTCGCAAAGACCACGGGCTGGATCCGCCGCACGTTGCTGCGCCGGCGCGGCGTGACGATGCTCTCCGGCGTCGAATATGTGAAGATCGACGATGCGGGCCTGCATATCGTCGTGGACGGTAAGCCCCAGGTGCTCGACGTCGACACGGTGGTGATCTGCGCGGGCCAGGATCCGCGCCGCGAGCTCGTCGCGGGCCTCGAAGCGGCAGGGATCGCGTCGACGTTGATCGGCGGCGCTGATGTCGCGCTCGAGCTCGATGCCAAACGCGCGATCGATCAGGGAACGCGCGTCGCGCTCGCGCTTTGAATCGTCGCAAACGCTGGCTGCCGTAGCCTGGGCTGAGCGCGTAGCGCGAAGCCCGGGAACGATGCTCAACGCCCGGCGACAACGCCGAAGACGGTAGCCTGGGCTGAGCGCGCAGCGTGAAGCCCGGGGTACCACAACCGGCGCGTCGACCCGGGCATCGCTTCGCTCAGCCCGGGCTACGGCGGCTACTCCATAACGGGTCGAATCCCGATGGTCTCGAGCTGCGCCATCCCGGCTTCGCCGTCAACTGCGGCATAGGCCACGATGGAGAGCAGCAATGCAATCCAGAGCGCGACGAATAGCGCACGCAGCCGATCGCGATGCCGCCTGATGCGTTCAACGGGTGCCCGATTGGGCGCCGACCCTCTGCGGATCTGTGCACGGGCCTGCCGCGCGCGGTCGCGGGTGCTCCGTGCGAGCCTTTGGCGCGCTCGAGTCCATCCGCCGCCGCGTCCAATCTTGAATGAGGCGAGCAACGATATTGCTCTGGCGAGTCGGGCGAAGCCTTCGATGGTGTCGGCGCCTGTCAAATCCCCTTGCCCAGCGAAATTGATGAGCATTGTTTTGCAAATGCTGTGCCAAGCCCCGGGATTCCACCTGGACTCAAAATAAACAATCGTTTAACGGATCCTGCCAGCGTCGTGCGCCTCGCTGCTTGCACTATTGCAATGCAAAAATGAGAATGCCGCACCAACAGGGCTCGATCGTTGAGCTGCGCCGGTGATACGCGAGTAGCCTGGGATGAAAGCGTAGCCTGGGCTGAGCGCGTAGCCTGGGCTGAGCGCGCAGCGCGAAGCCCGGGAACAACGCAATCCCCGGCGCTTCATCGCCGGTATCGCCCGGCCCCGGGCATCGCTTCGCTCAGCCCGGGCTACGAGCTCCGCGCCGAAAGATCGGGCCTGCGCCGATGCCAATCGGTCGCGCGCTGAAAGGCGCGCCCGATGCGAACCAGCGTCGCGTCCGCGAACGGCGCGCCCATGAGCTGCACGCCGATCGGCAGACCTTCCGGCGAAAATCCCGCCGGCAGCGAGAGCGCGCAGATGCCGAGGTAGTTGGCCGCGCGCACGAAGGTGGCGAGCGGTGTCGTCGCTTCGTCGACTTCAGTCAATGGCATAGCGGTGATGGGCAGCGTCGGCGTCAGCAGCGCGTCGCGCCCGCGCATCCAGTCTGCGAATCCGGCGGCGATTTTCCTGCGCATCGCCAGCTCATCGATGTAATCCGCGGCGCTGATGGCCTTGGCCGCGAGCAGGCGCGAGCGCACGCCGGGATCGAAGGGCAGCGTTTCGTCCTCGATATAGCCGCGATGCAGCGCCCAGGCTTCGGCGGCGATAATGCGTCCGCTGCGCAACATAACGTCCTCGAGGTCGAAGGGCACGCGTGCTTCCTCGACGCTGGCGCCCTGCGCGCGCAGTGTCGCAAGCGCCGACTCGCGCGCCGCCAGCACCGCGGGTGTTGCCGGCCAGTGGAACTGGTCGACCGCGAGCGCGGTAATGCGCATGCCGCTGACATCGGGTTCGGCCGCCATCGCGCCGGCAAAATCGATCGGCGGTGCGGCAAGCGTGGCCGGGTCGCGCGGATCGGGGCCGGACATGACGGCGGTCAAGAGCGCCGCATCGTCGATGTTGTGCGCGAGCGGGCCCAGCGAATCGAGCGTCGTCGCGAGCGGCACGACGCCGGCCAGGCTGATCACGCCGTAGGTTGGCTTGAGTCCCGTCAGCCCGCACAGCCCCGAAGGGATGCGGATCGAGCCTCCGGTATCCGAGCCGACCGCTGCGGGCGCAAGGCCGGCCGCAACCGCGACCGCGGAGCCGCTGCTCGAGCCGCCGGCGACGCGATGTGTCTTCGCGTCCCACGGGTTCCACGGTGCGCCCATCGGCGCATTGCGGCCCCAGGCGCCGTAGGCGAATTCGACGAGATGCGTCTTGCCCAGCGGAATCATCCCCGCCGCGAGCAGATGCTCGGCGGCGGTGGCGTTCTCGGCGGCGATGCCGTGCGGGCGCGCCTGCGATCCGCCGGTGGTCATCCGGCCGCGGAGATGCACCAGATCCTTGATCGCGATCGGCAGCCCGTGCAGCGGTCCGCGCGCCGCGCCGGAACTGCGCTCGCGATCGGCGGTTGTCGCCGCGGCCAGCGCGTCATCACGATAGACCTCGATGAAGGCGTGCAGGCGGCCGTCGAGCGCTGCAATGCGATCGAGATACGTTGCGACGATCTCGCGCGACGAAGCCGCGCCGCTCACGAGCAGTTGCGCGAGCTCGGAGAGCGGGAGCCAGTGCAGATCTTCAGACATGTTGCTCATTCGAAATCTCGTAGCCCGGGCTGAGCGGAGCGATGCCCGGGGCGGCGGACGTAGCCCGGGCTGAGCGGAGCGATGCCCGGGGCGGCGTAAGCGCAGCGAATCCGGCGTGGCGCAACGACGCGATGTTTCCCGGGCTTCGCCTTCGGCTCAGCCCGGGCTACTCGCGCCACCAGCCGGTTTTCCTGCGAATTCATTCGCACTCAGTATCTACCGCGTCCCTCCGCGCCCGGCGCGCGCCGCACTTTCACCTCGCGCTTGAGCTTGAGCTGCCAGGCGACGTCGGCGCGGCCGGGCCGCGATACGTCTACATTCTTTCGCGTCGTCTCTTCGGCGGCATCGAGCTGCGGGTGCCAGACGCGTACCGCATACGCCTGCGGCGGCAGCTCGGCGATGATCGCCTTGCCGTCGTTGCCGGTCTTGGCGAAATACGGTGACTCCGACACGTAGATGTAGCCGACCATCCAGTCGTGGATGTTGCAGCCGAGCACCACGACTCCGGGCTTGTCGAATACGACCGGGCCTGCGGGAACGCCGGCATAGAGCGGCAATTCGAAACGCTTGGCCGAGGAGAACGAATACACCTGGTGGCGCACGTCGTCGTGATTGGGGAACGTCACGGCGGTGCCGACGAGGATCGCGGTTACTTTCGGCGTGAATTCCTTGTTGACCTGATCGACGACGCCTCCACGCGGGCGCTCGCCAGCCTTGGCTGGCGGCCGCGCGCCACCGTCCGCCGGCACAGCCACAACGACCGCGTCCGCGACGTGCAGACCCTGGTCGTCGGTTATGGTGACGGAGATCTCGGCGGTCTGTGCTTGCGCCGCGCCGATCGCGAACGCGAGCATTGCGATGAGCACTGAGCTGCGTGGGTTCTTCATGGATGAACGCCCCTCACCCTAGCCCTCTCCCCGCAAGCGGGGCGAGGGGATAACCCTCCGACGTTGCTAATAGCGCCACGCGTAGACCAGGTTCGCGCTATGGCTGCGATAGATGATGCCGCCTGCCGCGTCGGTGCGCTCGTCGGTGTACGCGAAGGTGAGCGACGACCGCTCGTCGAGCGCCCAATTGGCCGTCAGCTTCGCGGTGTCGGTGGTTCCGCGCAGGCGGTAGGCAAAAAAGTCCGAGCCGAATGTCGGATCGGCGGCGATCGCGTCGGAGACCACGAAGATCGCGAAATTACGCCGCGTCGTCGCGACGACGTCGCCACGGCGCACGGCAAGATCGACGCCGAGCAGCAGTTGATCGGAGACCGCGTAACCGGCTCGGACATATGCGCTCCGACCGCGCAAATCGAACACCTTGCCGGAGATGCCGGGCACGACCGGCGCGTCGTTCTTGGCGTAGCGGCGCTCGAATCGTCCGCCGAATGCCGCGTCGAAGGTCTCGGTGAAGCGCTTTCCCAGCTCGGCGCGAAGCTCGACGCGATCGCTGTCACGGATGTCGCCGCGGTAGTTGTCGTGGGATGCCGATGCGGCAAGCACAATCCACGGCGCCGCGTAGCCGAGTCCGAACTTGTGGCGGTAGAGCGCGGTGCCGCCCAAGCCCAGCAGATTGAGCCCGTGGAAACGGTAATAGATCTCCCTGCGCGCGTCTGCGGTGAGCGTGAGCCCATCGCTGCCGCTCAACGCCAAGTACGACCCACCCGCGGCGCTCAGCATGATCGCGCTGTCGGCGCGAATGTCCGCAGACGCGTAGGCACGATTGAGGTTGCTGTCGTACTGAACCCCCGCGTCGGCATCGAGCAACCATTCCGCCGTTGCCGGAGCACTGATCCCCGCGACGAGCATCGCGCACGCGAAATGGGCTCCACGGAACTTTGATCGCAGGGACGACAGGTTCATGTCTCGCTGACAGCCCACATTTCAACCGCGCAGTCTATATCACGCGGCAAGGAACTTGCTTTACGGGGAGTCCGGTACCGGCCGAGGCGCACAAGTTCGCGTCGCTGCGGCGAGACGGGAGAATCTGTTCGTGGTTGATATGCCGCAACCCACTGATTTATCGAGGTCAAGCTCGACCGCCTGCCTTTTCGGCTGCGGTTGGCTGCCCCTCGAGGCCGGCTCGGAGCAGCCCATTGTTTCGGCTTCCGCAGGTCAATGTGCCGATCCACGGCACCGGCGCGAACAGCGCCGAGGACGTTTTGCTTCCCATGCCGGCGCGTAGTCTCCAGACCCGCATCATCGCTCTCTTCCTGCTGCTCATGGTTCTGGTGCAGGTCGGCGGCTTCGTACTCATCAACACCGTGGGCATGGCCGCCGCGCGCAAGACTGCGGGAGACGAGCTTGTAGCGGGCGCGCGCGTGTTCGATCGTTTGCTCGAGCAGGACACGCAGCGCTTGGCACAGGGTGCGCGGCTCCTGTCGGCCGATTACGCTTTCCGCGAGGCAATCGCCACGGGCGACGCCGACACGATCACATCGGTGCTGGCGAACCACGGCAAGCGGATCGACGCGGACGTGATGATGCTGGTCGGGCTCGACCAGCGCGTGATCGCCGACACGCTCGGTGCGGCAACGGGCGCTGCGTTTCCCTTTCCTGCGCTGCTGGCGAAGGCCGAAGCCGCGCAAGAGAGCGCTGCGATGGTGCTGCTTCGCGGGCGTCTGTACGAGCTCGTGCTCGTCCCTGTGCTGGCGCCGCTGCCGATCGCGTGGGTCGCGCTCGGCTTCGGCGTGAACGACGCGCTGGCGCAGGACCTCAATCGCTTGACCGGACAGCAGATATCGTTCCTGAGCCGACAGGGCAAGGATCCCTGGCGCCTGCAGGCGAGCACGCTGCTCGAACTCGATCGTGCAACGTTGCTGCGCGATGTTGCGGCCGATCGTTTCGCGGGCAGCGACGACGCGGGCAACTCGCTGCACAGCGACGGGGCTTTGACGCGCATCCTGCCACTTCCCGCGCGCGCCGGCGGAGCCGTGATCGCGGTCCTGCAACAACCGCTATCGTCCGCGCTCGAGCCGTTTCACCGCCTGCAGCGCCAGCTCGCGCTGATCTCCGTGCTCGCGGTCGCCATTTCGATTATCGCGAGCCTGATGATTGCGCGCGGCATCGTCCGGCCGGTGCGCGAGCTCGCGCGCGTCGCCCGCCGCATCGCCGCCGGCAATTATTCAACGGTTCCAGCCACGCCGCGCGCGGACGAGATCGGTGCGCTCGCCAGCGCCTTCCGCACCATGCAGGAAGGTCTGATCGCGCGCGAGTCGCGCATCATGGATCTCGCGTACCGCGACACCTTGACTGCGCTGCCGAACCGCGCGTTGTACTCGGAGCGGCTCGACCAGGCGATCGAAGCGGGAGCACGCATGAATTCCTCCCTCGCGGTGCTGCTGATGGACCTCGACCACTTCAAGGACGTCAACGATTCGCTCGGACATCCGATCGGCGACATGTTGCTGTGCGAGGTCTCGGCGCGCGTGCAGAGCGTCGTCAGGCGATCGACCGAGACCGTTGCCCGCCTCGGCGGCGACGAGTTCGCGATCCTGCTGCCCGACGCAACGGTCGCCGACGCGGAGCACATTGCCGCCGAGATCATGGGCGCGCTCGAGGCGCCGATGACGCTCGACGGACATCTGGTCGACGTGCGCGCGAGCCTAGGCATCGCCGCGTTCCCCGCCCATGGCCGCGAAAGCGCGACGCTTCTGCGCCGCGCCGACGTCGCGATGTACGCGGCCAAGCGCAAGAACCTGGGTGTCGCCGTGTGGGACGACCAATACGACCAGCACAGCAGCGATCGCTTGTCGCTGATGACCGATCTGCGTCAGGCGGTCGACAACGACGAGCTGACGCTGGTCTATCAGCCCAAGGTTGCGTTGGGCAGCACTAACGAGAATTACGTCGAAGCGCTGGTGCGCTGGCGGCATCCGACGCGAGGCGTCGTGCCACCGCTGGAGTTCATCCCCTTCGCCGAGCAAACCGGCTACATCCGGGCGATCACGCAATGGGTGCTTGCGCACGCCGTGGCGCAATGCGCGGCGTGGCGCGCCGAAGGGCTCGCGATGAATGTGTCGATCAACCTGTCGGCGCGCGATCTCATGGATCACGAGTTGCCCGAGCGCTTTGCGCTCATGCTGCAGCAGAACTTTTGCGCCGCGCGCTGGTTCACGCTCGAGATCACCGAAAGCGCGATCCTCGACGACCCCGCGCATGCGGTCGAAAACCTCAAGCGTCTGCACGCGCTGGGCTGTCGGCTCGCCATCGACGACTATGGTACCGGCTACTCGTCGCTCGCCTATCTGCGCCACCTGCCGGTGCACGAGCTCAAGATCGACAAGACCTTCGTGATCGGCATGGCGCGCGACCGGAGCGATGAGGTCATCGTGCGCTCGACGATCGATCTCGCGCATAACATGGGACTCGCAGTGGTCGCCGAAGGCGTCGAGGACGAAGCGACGTTCGATCGGCTGCGCGTCCTGGGCTGCGACATGGTGCAGGGTTATTGGCTCAGCCGGCCCTTGGGCGCGGCCGAGGTGCTGGCCTGGATGCGCGGGTCGGCCTGGACCCGGTCGGTTCCTGTTGAAACGAAGGGATTGCGGCGGGTGGTATAGCCCTCTGCCGCGAAGCGCGGCGACGTTCAACCCCCGCCGACGGGGCGACCCGGCAGCGCAATGTAGGCCTTTGAGCCCGGAAGGGCTTCGCATTGCGGAACACGAGGGCGCGCTAACTGTGTTCACAAGTCTGGCCCCTCGCTATTGCAGTGCAACATCCATCAAAGGTTCCATCAGCGAATCTTATCGTAACCTTAAGAATTTATGATTGGATTTGCATTTGCTCGATGATATTGTGCGTTGCTGCATTGCCGCAATATGAGACACAGCGCCTGATGGACAGATTTTGAGAGGAGAATTACCTGACAATTCAATGTGTTGGGGCTTAACCGGCGCCAAAAGCGCCGCGGTCGCTTAGGTTAGCGATCACTCACTCGAGAGAGGCAGTCAGCCGGGCCATCCCCGTGCTGACCGAACACCTATGAAAATTTCCGTTGCTCAGCCACCGTCCCGCAGCCCCGCGTCGCGCAAGCCTATCGGCCTTGCGCTCCAAGGAGGCGGATCGTGGGGCGCGTTTACCTGGGGCGTCCTCGATTCACTGCTCGCAAGTCGCAGCCTCACCGTTGCGCAACTCTCCGGCACCAGCGCCGGCGCCATCAATGCGGCGATCGTCGCGAGCGCCCTTGCCAAAGGCTCGGCCGCGCAGGCACGGGCAGCGCTGCGCTCATTCTGGCTCTCGATTGCGCGTCCGGCGCTGCACGACATCGGCCGCGAGCTCTGGGGTCCGGTCGAGCGCAGCTGGCGCGAAACGATGGCCGCGTGGCTTATGTCCACCGGCGCGCTGTCGCCGTATAACACCAACCCGCTCGGACACAATCCGCTGCGCGAGGCGATCACGGCACACGTCGATATCGAGGCGATCCGCAGCAAGTCCGCACCGGCGTTGTTCGTCACTGTGACCAACGTCAAGACAGGCCTGCCGCGGGTCATCGCCAACGATGAGATGACGATCGACGCGCTGCTCGCTTCCGCCTGCCTGCCGCAGCTTTTCCAGGCTGTCGAAATCGACGGCGAGCCGTACTGGGACGGCGGCTACGCCGGCAACCCGACACTGTGGCCGATGATCCATAGCGGCGTCGTGCACGACCTGATCGTGGTGCAGCTGGTGCCGGATACCACCGACGAAGTGCCTACCAATGCGCCGGCCATTCGGCAGCGCGTCGGCGAAATCGTGTTCAATTCCAGCCTGGTCGCCGAAATGCAGGCGATCGCGGCGATGCGCTCGGTCGCGGCGCGCGGCGACACCGCGTCGAGCGTGCTCGATCTGCGCCTGCATCGGATTGGACCGCCGCCGCGCGAGCTGCTCGAGCAGGAGTCCTCGATGGAGCGCTCACTGGCGTGGCTGCAGCGTCTGCACCGCGAAGGACGCTCGGCGGCGAAGCGCTTCGTCGCCCGTCACGGCGCCGACGTCGGCGTGCGCGAGACGCTCGACATCGCCAGCGTATTCGCCGACGAGCACAAGCCCAAGATGCGCGTCTTCGCGAACGAGGCGGCGTACGACCGTGCGCAGGGCCAACTCGACGCACACGATCCTTTGCAGTCAGCTTTTCAGCCGAGAGGCTGAAGCACTCTCCTCTTTGTACCCTTCCCGATCAATGCCTCGATGGCTTTGGTAGCGGGGAGGAGCGATCCCTGCCCCTAAGGCAGCGGCAAGCGCGCAGGCATGCCTTTCGTAGGGCCGAATTCGTTCGGCCTTCGCGGCAGCGCCGCGAATGAATTCGCACCTACAGTAATTCGTGCGAATGAATTCGCACCTACAATACTCCAAGGCGATATGGACAACGTCAAGCTCTGGACGCAAGGCGTCCCGGTCGAGGAAGCCGCGCACCGGCAGATTCGCAACATCGCGTCGCTGCCGATTCTGGGCGGCCACGTCGCGATCATGCCCGACGTGCATCTCGGCAAGGGCGCGACCGTCGGCGCGGTGATTCCCACGCGCGGCGCCATCATTCCTGCCGCCGTCGGTGTCGACATCGGCTGCGGCATGGTCGCGGTGCGCACGACGTTGAAGGCTTCCGATCTTCCCGATTCGCTCGCGGCGATTCGCGCCCAAATCGAGCGCGACGTTCCCGTCGGATTCCATTCGCACAAAGCCCCGCTGCAGCCGCGCGAGCACGGCGCTGCGGGCTCGCTGCAGCGACGCATCGATGGCCTGGTACGGCGCTACGACACGCTGCGCATCATGGATCGCGTCGGCAAGTTCGATCACGCGCGCGTCTGGCGCCAGCTCGGCACGCTCGGCGGCGGCAATCATTTCATCGAGCTCTGCCTCGATGAAAACGATGCGGTCTGGGTGATGCTGCACTCGGGGAGCCGCAATGTGGGCAACACCATCGGTGAAGTCGCGATCGCGACTGCCCGCCGCGCCGCCGAACGCGAACAGCGCCACCTCCCGGATCGCGATCTGGCCTGGCTCTCCGAGGGCACGAAGGAGTTCGACGAGTACGTCGCGGGCCTGACCTGGGCGCAGGACTACGCGGCGCTCAATCGCGATCTGATGGTCGACTTGATCGTGCGCGCGCTGCAGCGGTTCTTTCCCGGCGAGATCGCCGTCCGCGAGTCGGCGGTCAACTGCCACCACAATTACGCCAGCCTCGAGGAGCATTTCGGCGCCACGGTGTGGGTGACCCGCAAGGGGGCCGTATCGGCCCGCGCTGGACAGCTTGGGATCATCCCCGGTAGCATGGGCACGAAATCGTTCATCGTGTGCGGCAAGGGCAACCCGGCGGCCTACTATTCCTGCAGCCACGGGGCCGGGCGCCGGATGTCGCGCAGCGAGGCCAGGCGGCAGTTCACGCGGGCTGACTTGGCCGAGCAGACGGCGGGTGTCGAATGCCGCAAGGATGCGGGCGTGATCGACGAGCTGCCGGCGGCTTACAAGGACGTCGACGCGGTGCTCTCGGCACAGCGCGATCTTGTCGACGTCGTGCACACCTTGAAACAGGTGCTTTGCGTGAAAGGTTGATCGATGATGGCGGCGCCGTTGCGCCGCGCATCGCAAAGTTGGAGAGAAGGGTTGTGGAACCGCTGGTACTGACCGTCGACATGTCCGGCCTGCCGCAGGCATGGGTCGCGCTCGAGGACGCGATCACCTACCACGCCAAGCAGCTCGTCGCATGGTCGGTGGGCGACATCGTGCGCGAGTTCCGCGGCGGCTGGCAACGCAACGGCACGCGCTCGCGCATTGCGACCAAGTCGATTCTCGCCATCAAGGGCACGATCCCCGGCGGTCATTTCCATACCCCGGGGCTTACCAACGCGCTGCTGTTCGCGCGCGACCGGCAGCTCTGCGCCTATTGCGGCCAGCGTTTCATGCTGCGCGATCTTTCGCGCGACCACGTGATTCCGGTCTCGCGCGGCGGCCGCGACGTGTGGACCAACTCGGTGACGGCGTGCCGTCGCTGCAACACCAAGAAGGCCAACCGCTCGCCGGAGATCGCAGGCATGCCGCTGCTGTACGTCCCGTACGTGCCCAACCGGCACGAGCATTTCATCTTGCGCAACCGCCGCATCCTCGCCGATCAGATGGAATATCTGCTGGCCGGTGTGCCACGGACCAGCCGTCTCTACGTCGCGGCGAAGCTGTCGTAGCCCGCGTTGAGCGTAGCCCCGGGCTGAGCCGTAGCCCGGGCTGAGCGCAGCGATGCCCGGGGCGGCGCTGCGAGGAAACGCCAACGCCGGATTACCGGATCGGGCTCGTCCGAGGCTACCGGCTACTGGCAGACCGTACCGGGATTGGTGAACACTTCGCGCGTCACGGCCTTGGTCTGCGACACGCCGTTGACGGTGTAGGCGAACGTGCCCGTGGTCCCGTCAGTGAAGCTGAGCGTCGCCGTGCCGACCGGCGTCGCCACCACATTGTTGGGATTGAACGGCACCGCGTTGAACGCCGGCCCGGTCGTGCGGTAGAGCGTTCCAGAGTACACGCCCGGACTGGTCTTCTGCGCCGTCACCACCAGCCACATCTGCGTGCGGTCGAGATCATAGGTGAACCAGGTGGCGAAGATGGTGTCGCCTTGGTGCGTGAAATTGACGCCCCATCCCGACTCCGATCCGGCGGGGGAGGCCCACCACAAGTCCTGGTAGTTGGTGGCTGCGGCCAGATTGCCGGCGCCGAACGTGCACGTCGGCAGCGGCCCGAACACTTCGCGGGTGATGTTCTTGGTTTGCGAGATGCCGTTCACCGTGTAAGCGAACGTGCCGTTGTTCGCATCGCTGAAGCTGAGCGTCCCCGTGCCGACCGGCGTCGCGATCACCTGCATCGGATTGAACGGCACCGCATTGAACGGCGGCCCGGTCGTCTGATAGAGCGCGCCGGAATACGTATTGGGCGCCGTCTTCGGCGCGGTCATCACCAGCCACCAGCCCTTGCCGGTCAGGTCGTAGGTGAACCAGCTCGCGAAGATGATATCGCTCTGATGCGCGAAGTTGATGCCCCATCCCGATTCGGAAGCCGCGGGGGCATTCCACCACAACCCTTCGTAGTTGACAGCGGCCGCCGCGACCGAGCCAGAATCGCCCGCGAAGTTGATCGCCACGTTCTGGACGATCGCGCCGCTGCGATTGATCGCGCTCGTGCCGTCGATTGGCAGCGCCGCGTAAGTCACCTGATCGACCCCGGCATAGTTGATCGTGCCGTTAGTCAGCGGAAGAAAGCCGTTCGGGATAACATAGTCCGGCGTGACCAGCCCAAGCGCCGCGAAGCCCTGCGTGGCGATGAGAACGTACGTGAACCCGGTGGGCATGGGCGTGCCGCCATAGCCTCCCATCGAGGCGCCCGGCAGGTCCTTGTTGAAGGTGTAGGTCTGGGTCGTGCCGCCTTGCGTGCTGGTTAAGGTGAGGCCTCCCAGAAAATGCTCGTTGTTGTTCCCCGCAACCTCGTGAAGAACGACGAACTGGATCGTTCCGTCGGCGTTCGAAAAAATCTGGTTGATCTGGTAGGTGTGAAAGCTCGCGCCCGCGTTGGACGCGAAAAGGAAAAACCCGAGCGACAATGCGCCGCCGAGGAGCCCGCGCAGCCAATGCTTCATGGGATTCCTCGCTTAAGACCGAATGTGAGCTTTCGCCGCGCTGCACCGCATCGCGGCTCAGTAACCGCAAACATGCACCGGAGCAAGCCTATTCCGGCGCGCGCCGTTTTACTGCCCGGGCCGCGCGAGCGCGCGCTGTTCCAGCGCGGCGGGAAGCGATCGCGTCTGGCGCAGGCTGTCGTGCGCACTCGGCGGTCACCGCTTCGCGGATGACTTCGGCGAGGCGCAGCGTGTCCCGAGCGGCGTAATCGCGCTCCGCGAACACGAGGTAGAGCTCTGCCCACTTTTCGGCTCCTTCCTTGAGCAGCAGCGGCTTCAGCACGCCGCTTGCGAGCTCGTCGCGGATATTCTCTTCCGGATACCACGCAAAGCCCAACCCCATCGTTGCGGCGCGAATCGAGGTCGCCTTGTTGCTCACTGTCCAGCGCTGCTCGGCGCCGAGCCAGCCGCCCGTGCGGGTGCGTTGGGTGCCCGAATCTCGAATCACCAGTTGGCGGTGTCGCGAGAGATCGCGATGGCCAAGCTCGCGCCCAAGACGATGCAGCGGATGATCGGGATGCGCGACCGCGATGAAGCGGAGCCGCATCAGCGGGTCGCCAAGAAACCCTGCCGGGACCTGCGATCCGATAGCGATGTCCGCCTTGCCTTGCAGAAGCGCTTCATCGGTGCCGCCGAGCACGGTTTCGTAGAGCTCGATTCGCGTCTCCGGACGCTCCTTCGCGAAAGTCGCAAGGCATTGCAACAGCAGCCAGGTCGGGAAGATGACTTCGACGGCGAGCCGCATTTCCGGCTTCCAGTCCGCAGTCATGCCCGCTGCCCCGCGCTCGAGCGCCACGGCTTCCTCGAGGAGCGTGCGTGCGCGCCGGTAGAGCACCTGCCCCGCCTCGGTCAACACGGCCTTGCGGCCGCGGATCTCGAAGGCGTGCACGCCCAATAGCGATTCGACCTTCTGCACCGCGTAGGTGACGGCCGATTGGCTCTTGTGCAGCGCCTCTGCCGCGCGGGCATAGCTGCCGTGATCGACGACGGCCTGCAGCGCCTGCCATTGCTCCAGCGTGACGCGCAGATTGGCGGGCGCGCTGCCGATGGGCTCCTTGGCCATGGGCAATTGATCGAATAATCGAATGGTTTTAGATTAGATTTTGCACTTTTTTATCGATTGAGTAAATGATTGAATGCCGGCATCTATAGCGTGGGGTGAACCATGAGACTGTTGCAAATCAATGCCAGCATTTTTTCCAAGCACGGCCAGTCGACCCGGCTCGCCGACGAGTTCGTCGCCGCCTGGCGCGCGAGCAACCCGCGTGCGGAAGTCATCGTCCGCGATCTCGCGGAGGATACCGTGCCCCATCTCGACGCGGAGCGCTTCGGTGCCTTCCTGGCCAAGCCGGGCGAGCGCAGCCTCGAACAGCAGGCCGTGGTCGATTACTCCGACGGCTTGATCGACGAGCTCAAGCGGGCCGACGTCCTGGTGCTGGGCTTGCCGATGTACAACTTCGGGGTGCCCTCGACCCTCAAGGCGTACATCGACCATATTGCCCGCGCCGGCGCAACCTTCAAGTACACCGACAAGGGTCCGGTGGGCCTCTTGACCGGCAAGAAGGCCTACGTGTTCGCGACGCGCGGTGGACTCTACGCGGGTACGCCGCTCGATACGCAGACCACGTACGTGCGCGACATGTTGCGCTTCCTCGGCATCGACGACGTGGAATTCATCTACGCGGAAGGTCTTGCGATCGGCGCGGAGCGGAAGGCCGCGGCGTTGTCTGAAGCGCAGCGCGTGATCGAACGGCTTACCGCGCCCGAGGCGATTGCCGCCTGAGGACCCGGGATTCGCTTCGCTCATCCCGGGCTACACGATCATTGACACGGCCGTTGCCCGGGTTGAGCGCGGAGGCGAAACCCGGGGCTTGACCGCGAGGCCCCCTGACCACACATTGAAACATCATGAAGACACGTACCCTGCAGCGCGCCATCGAGTCGATTCCCACCTCGGACGGGGCGGGGGTCAAGTTGCGTCGCAGCCTCGGCCAGACAGCTTGGGCGCGGCTCGACCCATTCCTGATGCTCGATCACTTTTCCACCGAGAACCCCGACGATTACATCGCCGGCTTCCCGGCGCATCCGCACCGCGGTTTCGAGACGGTGACCTACATGCTCGACGGGCACCTGCGGCACGAAGATCACCTCGGCCACGCCGGGGATCTCAAGAGCGGTGGCGTGCAATGGATGACCGCAGGACGCGGCATCGTGCACTCCGAAATGCCGCAGCAGGAAGCCGGCCGAATGCGCGGCTTCCAGCTCTGGATCAACCTGCCGGCGAAGGAAAAGATGAAACCGGCCGGTTACCGCGACATTCAGGCCGATGAGATTCCCGTCGTGACCTTGCCCGGCGGCGGACGCGCCAAGGTCATCGCCGGGACGCTCGTGCAGGACGGCCGCGCCACGCCGGGCCCGATCCAGGGCCTTTCCACCGATCCGTTGTACTTCGACGTCGAGCTCCCTGTGGGCGCGACGTTCGCGCATCCGATTCCGCCCGGCTATCACGCCTTCGTGTATCCGTTCGAGGGTAGCGTCGAAATCGGTCCCGAGGGCTCGCGGCGTCTGCTCAAGACGCACAGCGCAGGCGTGTTGTCCGATGGCGATAGCGTCGAGCTGACCGGCGGACCCGACGGCGGCCGGGTCATCCTGCTCGCGGGCCGCCCGCTGCTCGAGCCGATCGTGCAGTACGGCCCGTTCGTGATGAATACGCGCGAGGAAATCGAGCAGGCGATCCGCGACTATCAGAGCGGTGCGCTGACCGCGCACTGACGCCTTCGAGGCGTCGGGTTGGCTCGCCCCGCGGTCCTTCCCGAGTCTGCTAGAGGCGTGCTCGCGCCCG
>DASWDF010000064.1:0-16014 GCA_036395475.1 Casimicrobiaceae bacterium | reverse complement strand
CATGGCCTCGCTCGCCCGTGGTCTTGCCGTAATCCGGGCGTTCACGCAGCAGCGACGTCACGTGACCATCGCGCAACTAAGCCAGCGTACCGCCATTCCACGCGCCGCGGTGCGTCGTTGCCTGTACACGCTTTCGATGCTGGGCTATGTCGGCACCGAGGACGGCCGCACATACGCACTGCGGCCGCGGATGCTCGCGCTGGGACACGCCTATCTCTCCTCCACGCCGCTGGTCTACGCGGTGCAGCCGCTACTCGATCAGATCACCAGCGTCCTGCACGAGTCGAGCTCGCTCGCCGTGCTGGAGGGCGACGAAATCCTGTACATCGCGCGCTCCAGCACCACCACGCGCCTGATGTCGATCGACCTCGGCATCGGAAGCCGGCTGCCCGCATACTGCACGTCGATGGGCCGCGTGCTGCTTGCCGGACTTTCCGCAATCGAGCTCGACCTCTATCTTTCGCGCGTGAAGCTCGTCAAGCTCACGACCCGAACCGTATCGACCGCCGACGAGCTCAAGGCCGTGTTGAATGCGGTACGCCGCAACGGTTATGCCGTTGTCGACCAGGAGCTCGAGATCGGGCTGCGTTCGATCGCGGTTCCGGTCAGCGATCGCGAGGGCCGCTCGGTGGCCGCGATCAATGTCGGCACCCAATCGTCGCGCGTCTCGGTCGCGGAGATGGAGTCGAAGTTCCTGCCCCCGCTGCGCGCGGCCGCGCATGAGCTTGGACTGCTGCTGGCCCGGTGAACCGGTAGCAGCTTCGCGCCGAGTTAGGGAGCCTCTGAACAAGTCGCGCGCGGTTGCGACGGCGGCTTTCCGGGATGAGCTGCGCGAAGCGAGATGAAGCAAATGGCTCGACCCCCTTTGCAAGCCGAGCGACAAAGCAGATCGCCCGGAAAGCCCCGTCCCATGCGGGTTGCGGGCAAAATGCGGCGCCTGCTTCGTCGCGCTCCTCGGCATCGTAGCCCAAGCTACGACCTTCGTCGCGCGCCTCGCATTCATCCGCATTTTGCCCCCAACGCAATCCGCGTGGGACTTGTTCAGAGGTTCCTTAGGACTTTCCGAACGCCGGTTCGAGCGCGCGCTCGAGCACCTGCGCCACGTGCAGCGGTCTGCGCCTGGTACCGTCGCGGATCTGTTGGCGGCAACTGAAACCGTCGGCGACGATCAGCGTCTTGCGCGCGGCATTGCGCACGGCGGGCAGGAGCGAGGCCTCCCCCATCCGCATCGAGATCTTGTAGTGCCGCGCCTCGTAGCCGAACGCGCCAGCCATGCCGCAGCAGCTCGTCTCCACCGGATGCGCGACGAGCCCCGGGATCCAGCCCAGCACCACCTCCATCGATCCAGCCGCCGCGAACGCTTTCTGATGGCAGTGCGCATGGATGAGCGCCTCGGCCGCGAGCGGACGCAGCACGAGTTCCAGCCGGCCGGCCTCGCGCTCGCGCAGCAGGAACTCTTCGAACAGCAGCGCGTGGCTCGCAAGCAGCGCCGCATCCTCGCCGAAGCGATAGGTGAGAAACTCATCGCGCATGGAAAGCAGACAGGAGGGTTCGAGGCCGACGATCGCCACACCGCGGCGCACAAAGGGCAGCAGCGCGTCCAATGTGCGCCGCGCTTCCGCCTTCGCGGCGTCGACCAGCCCCGCGGAGAGAAACGTCCGTCCACAGCACAACGGTCGCCCCTGGGCAACGGCGTTCATATGCACGCGATAGCCCGCGGCTTCGAGCACGCGGCGCGCGGCGCGGGCGCTCTCGACGGCGAAGTAGTTGGTGAACGTGTCGATGAAAAGGACGACCTCGCGCGCTGCGTCGTCCGCCGGCGTCCGCCTCGCGGCGCCTCGCAAATAATCGCCCTGCCAGCGCGGGAGCCTCCGCCGTGGCGAGAAGCCGAGCAACCATTGCAACAGCGCTGCCGCACCGGGAACACGTTCGCCCAGATTCGCGAACGTGGGGATGCTGGCAACGTACGGCGCGTAGCGCGGCAAAAAGGCGACGACCCACTCGCCGAGGGACAGGCTGTGGCGAGCCCGATACGCGGCGAGCGCTTCGATCTTGAGCCGCGCCATATCCACGCCGGTCGGACACTCGCGCTTGCAGCCCTTGCATGAAACGCACAGCTCGAGCGCCGCGTGCACCGCCTCGCCGGAGAGATCTTCGCTGCCGAGCTGGCCGCTGAGCGCGAGCCGCAGCGTGTTGGCGCGGCCGCGCGTGGTGTGTTGCTCATCGCGCGTGACGCGATAGCTCGGGCACATCGTGCCGGCTTCGAACTTGCGGCAATGCCCGTTGTTGTTACACATCTCGACCGCCTTCGCGAGCCCGCTCGAGTCGTCGCCTCCCGTGCCCGGGGCACTCTCGCGGCCGGTCACCGGATCGCGATCGACGTCCCACGTCGACCAATCGAGCCGCGGCACGAGCGTGGCGCGTCGGTAGCCCGGCCCGAAGCGGAACAACGTCGCGTCGTCCATCTTCGGCGGGGTGACGATCTTGCCCGGGTTCATGCGATTGTCCGGATCGAACAGCGCTTTGATTTCGGCGAACGCGTTGCCGATCCTCGGTCCGAACTGCCACGCGACCCATTCGCCGCGGCACAAGCCGTCACCGTGCTCCCCGGAATATGCGCCCTTGTACTCGCGCACCATCGCGGCGGCTTCCTCGGCGATTGTGCGCATCTTCGCCGCGCCGTCGCGGCGCATGTCGAGAATCGGCCGCACGTGCAGCGTGCCGACGCTGGCGTGCGCATACCACGTTCCCTGGGTTCCGTGCTTGCGAAAGATTTCGGTCAAGCGCGCGGTGTAATCAGCGAGGTGCTCGAGCGGCACGGCGCAATCCTCGATGAACGACACCGGCTTGCCGTCGCCTTTCATCGACATCATGATGTTGAGCCCGGCCTTGCGCACCTCCCACAGCGCCTTCTGCGCCGCGGGCTCCGCGATCGCGACGACCGATCCGGGCAAGTCTAAATCGCCCATGAGCTCGAACAATTGTGCGAGCCCGGCTTTCTGCGCGTCGGCATCGGCGCCCGCGAACTCGACCAGCAGGATCGCCTCCGGCTCGGCGATGAGCGCGCGCTCGATGATCGGCTGAAACGCGGGGTTGGCGCGCGCCAGATCGATCATCGTGCGATCCACCAGCTCGACCGCGGTGGGCTTCAGCTCGACGATGTGGCGCGCCACCTCCATCGCGCGATAAAACGTAGGGAAATTAACCACGCCGAGCACCTTGTGCGCAGGCAGCGGCGCGAGCTTGAGGGTCAGACGCGCGAAATACGCCAGCGTGCCTTCGGAGCCAACCAACAAATGCGCCAGATTGACCGAGCCGTCGGCCGTATACGGGCGTACGCTCTGCGGGTTGAAGACATCGAGGTTGTAGCCGCCGACGCGGCGCAGCACGCTTGGGAACGTCCGCGCGATCTCCTCGTGCTCGCGCGCGCCGATCGCGGCGAGCCCCTCGACGAGCCTGCCGGCGTGGCCTGTGCGCGGCATCGACTCCAGCGTTCCGAAAGTCACTTCGCTCCCGTCGGCGAGGATCGCATCGATGCCGAGCACGTTGTGCACCATGTTGCCGTACTCGATCGAGCGCGATCCGCAGGAATTGTTGCCAGCCATCCCGCCGATCGTCGCCTGCGCGGAGGTGCTCACGTCGACCGGAAACCAGAGCCCGTGCGGCCGCAGATACGTGTTCAACCGATCGAGCACGACACCGGGCTGTACGCTGATCGTGAGCGCATCGAGGTCGAGCGGGCCGATCTCGTTCAGGGCCTTGCTGTGATCGATCACCAGCGCCTCGCCGACCGTCTGGCCGCATTGCGACGAGCCCGCGCCGCGCGGCAGCAACGGTACTCCCTGCTCGCGCGCGACCGCGAGCGCGGCTTTCGCGTCGGCCTCGTCACAGGGAACGACGACGCCGATGGGAAAAACCTGGTAGATCGACGCATCGGTCGCATAACGGCCGCGCGCCGCGCGATCGAACAGAACATCGCCCCGGCATTCCGCGCGCAAGCGTCGTGCGAGCTGTGTCGCGTCGAGCGCCCGCGCCAGTCGCGAATCCATGCGCACAGTGTGCTCGACAGGGCTACTCACTCGCGTTCTCCTGCACAGCTTGGGGAATTTCAGCACGCCGCCGCAGCGTGACCTGTATACAATAGGCGCTTGCTCCGCGTCCGGAAAGTCCCATGCTTCGCCTCGACGATCATCCCAGCGGCCGCCATTTTCTGCAGATTCCAGGGCCAACCAACGTTCCCGATCGCGTTCTGCGCGCGCTGGATCATCCGACGATCGATCACCGCGGACCCGAGTTTGCGCGGCTGACGCTGGAGATACTCGAGGGCCTCAAGAAGATCTTCCAGACCGCCGGGCCCGTCGTCATCTACCCTGCCTCCGGCACCGGCGCATGGGAGGCGGCGCTGGTCAATACGCTCTCGCCCGGTGACCCCGTGCTCATGTTCGAGACGGGTCACTTCGCGACGCTGTGGCGCAAGATGGCCGGCAGGCTCGGACTCGAGGTTGACTTCGTCGCCGGCGATTGGCGTAGCGGCGTCGATCCGATGGTCGTGCAAACCAGGCTCGCTGCGGACAAGGCGCATCGCTACAAGGCGGTCATGGTCGTGCACAACGAGACCTCGACAGGCGTCACCAGCCGCATTCCGCTCATTCGCGAGGCGATCGACCGCGCCAAGCATCCGGCGTTGTTCATGGTCGACACGATCTCGTCGCTCGCCTCGATGGACTACCGCCATGCGGAATGGGGCGTCGACGTGACGGTCGCGGGCTCGCAGAAGGGCTTGATGCTGCCGCCGGGACTATCGTTCAATGCCGTCAGCGACAAGGCGCTCGCGGCGAGCAAGCTCGCGCACCTGCCGCGATCGTACTGGAGCTGGGACGAGATCATCGCGAGCAATCGCGACGGATACTTTCCCTATACGCCGGCGACCAACCTTCTCTATGGCCTGCACGAAGCGATCGACATGTTGCTCGCCGAAGGATTGCCCGCGGTATTCGCGCGCCATCGTCGCCACGGCGAAGCGACGCGGCGTGCGGCGCACGCATGGGAGCTCGAGATACTGTGCCGGAACGCCGACGAGTACAGCGACTCGCTGACCGCGATCGTGATGCCCGACGGCCACGACGCCGACATCTTCCGCCGCAAGGTGCTCGAGCGCTTCGACCTGTCGCTCGGCACGGGCCTGGGGCGGCTCGCGGGCAAGGTGTTTCGCATCGGTCACCTCGGTTTTTTCAACGACCTCATGCTCTGCGGCACGCTGTGCGGTGTCGAGATGGGATTGGGGCTGACCGGCGTGCCGCACCGCGCGGGTGGTGTCCAGGCGGCTATCGAATACTTGCGCGACGGCATTGCGGCAAAGGCGCCACGCGCCAGAGAAACGAAAGTAGGGTCAGAGACGACTTTCGATGCGACCCTTGCCAACTACGGCCTACCTCACAGGAAAGTCGTCTCTGACCCTACTTAAAAATGCAACCTGTCTAGCCTGGGCAGCGTTTCGTAAATCGCCGCCTTGCGTTGCATCGATGGATCGGCATCAAGCCGCATCGTTGCCTAGCTTGATTGACCCGCGAAACAGAGGGCCGTGAACTTACGCCACGCCGTGATTCGGCGCAGGCGTCACTGAACGCGTTGGCCCAGATACAAGTTCACGCCCATTTCATTGCGCGCAGCGCCGCAACCAACTCCGGTCGCATGGTCCATTTGAGCTGACCATCGCCGGCGTCGTCATGCCCGTCTTGTCCGATCGACAGCGCGAACCACCAGCGGACGGCGCCTTTGCCCTTCTGGGGGGGTGCGTAGCCGAGCTTCTCGGCAACGGCGCGGGCCAGCGTGCCGTACTGCAGACGTGCGGCGGCGAAATTCTTGAACCTGAGTTGATCCGCGAGCTGCGCCGCGGTGATTGTAGCATCGGGCGCGCGACATTGCGCCTGAAGCATTTGCAACTGGGTCGGCGAGATGCCGATCCAATCGCGCGTCGCAAGCAACGCAGCCTTGAACTCGTCGGTCGTGGCGATCGGTCCGGTATCGGCGTAATCGTTCACCGGGGAGCGCGTCGCGGAAACCGCGGCTGCGCCGGAATCAACTTCAGCAGTCTGTTTGGTCATGATTGCCGCTTGATCACTGCGAGAGCACCCACGGCATACGTGCTTCCTTCAGGAAGCCCGAGAAGTATGCAGGTGGTGCTGGGGAGAGTATTCGTGCAGCTTTGCAGATGCCTGGCCAGATCGCGGACCAACGCATCATCGCTGGCATCGAGCGCGTTGAGGAATCGATCGCGCAACATCGGCGAGGCGCAGTTGGCCCCGGACGCAGCGCTTGCGGTCATGATCGGGCTCCGTCGATCGAATATAGAAGGCCCCGCACTGATTCTCGCCAAGGCTTCGAGCGGCACATATTGCGACTATATACCGGTATTGAGCTCCAATCCCAGGAATCCGACAAAAAACGATTTGACGCATCGCCTGGATGCGTGTACAACCTAAGTGCAGGTTCCTCAAGCGAATTGTCAGTCCGTGGTAGCCGCTCAGGCGGCACTTCTTCAGGTCTTTCTCTCTCCCTTGATGTTCCCGCACCGGGCGTGAAGCCCGTCATTTCATCATTACAGGAAAAGTAGACATGGGTACAGGTACAGTAAAATGGTTCAACGACGGCAAGGGCTTTGGTTTCATCACGCCCGATAGCGGCGGCAAGGACCTGTTTGCACACTTCTCGGCGATTCAGGGCGAAGGACACAAGAGCCTCCGCGAAAACCAGAAAGTGTCCTTTGACGTAACGACCGGCCCCAAAGGGGACCAGGCGACCAATATCAAGCCGCTCGACTGAGCCGCTCGAATTACAGGTAAGAGAAGCCCGGGAAACCGGGCTTTTTTTCGTTTGCGTAACGGGCGAAGAACCC
The DNA here is from genome assembly GCA_036395475.1 of Casimicrobiaceae bacterium. Taxonomy (GTDB): domain Bacteria; phylum Pseudomonadota; class Gammaproteobacteria; order Burkholderiales; family Casimicrobiaceae; genus PALSA-1003. The sequence goes on along the minus strand of DASWDF010000064.1, from coordinate 9,119 downwards.
GCATCGAGCGCGGCGCAAGATCCTCACCCGACCTGCGTCAATCCCGTCGGCGGACCGTCGATTGCAGTCCAGCCCGCGTCGATCAAAAGCGTGCTGCCGCTGATGTAGCTCGCGGCGTCGGACGCCAGAAATGCCACCGCGCTGCCGACTTCCGGTGGCTGACCCCAGCGCCCGATGACGGTGTGCCTGGCATATGTATCGTAGATATCGGGACGGGTCTTGATCGGAGCGGAAAGCGGCGTCTCGATGATCGAGGGCGCGATCGCATTGACGCGGACCCCGTAGCTCCCGACCTCGGCCGCGAAACCCTTGACCAGCAGCGAGATCGCGGCCTTGGTCGCGCCGTAGACCGCGAGCCCCGGCTCGATGGTGAAGGCTCGCACCGATGACGAGGCGATGATGCTTCCGCTCCTCTGCTCGACCATGACGCGGCCCACCTCGCGGAAGAAGAAGAACGTCCCCTTGACGTTGAGGTCGACAATGCGATCGAAATCGGCCTCGCTGTAGTTCAGGATCAACTTGCGGATATTGATCCCCGGTGTCGTCACCGCGATGTCGATGCGACCGAGCGCGGTCTTCGCCCGCGCGACCAGGGCCGCGATCTCGGCGCCGCTTGCCGCGTCCGCGCGCGAAGCATCCGCCTTGCCGCCGCCGTTGCGGATCGCCGCCGCGGTAGCCTCGGCTTGCGCGAGGTCGATGTCGGCGCAATGGACTTCCGCACCAAGCGCGCCGAGCGCTTCCGCCGACGCCTTGCCGATGCCTGAAGCGGCGCCGAGCACCATCGCCTTGCGCCCGGTGAGATCGAAGAGCTTCTTGTAGTCCACCATCTCGGCCTCCCTACGACCGCATGCAATGGTCGCTCGCCATGGGTTACTGGCTGCAATTGACTTGCGCCGCGCAACTGGGAATACGGCTTCCGCAATGTCGCCAATAGTGTGCGCCCGATCGATGCGCCTGACGACGTGGTCGACGGCGAGGAAAACCCGATCCCGATGTTGGAGTCCGCGCGGGCGACTGACCTGTCGGAGAGGGTCCGAGCTTGCCGTAGGACGGCGTCTGTATTTCATGAGGGTATCGTTCGCTTTGCAACTCGGCCGCCAAGGCTCCGGTCTTTGTTGTGCGCTCCTGGGAATGGCGCGGTTGCTGTTTGCTTTGGGGAGCGATCGAAGACAAGGAGATATTATGAATGTGCGAAATATTGTTGGCGCTTTGATGCTGGCCGTCGGCTCGCTTGGCTTCGCCGCAGTGGGACACGCAGCGAAGTTCATCGATGTGGAAATCGGTGTCGCGCCACCGGCCGCACGCGTCGAGGTCGTGCCCGCACCTCGGGAAGGATATGTCTACGAGCCCGGGCACTATGCATGGAACGGGTCCGCGTACGTGTGGGTCGATAGTCAGTTCATCCGCTCCCGCGAAGGTCGTGAGTGGCGTCCGTATGTGCTGGAGCGCCGCGGTGAGAGATGGCATTATCGGGCAGGCCATTGGGACGACGAAGACTGAGGCGTCCCGCCAGCGCATATCGGACCGCAAGCGGCAGGACGCTGTATTCGGTCCGACCGATATAAGGCCCGGCCGTCGCCGGGCCTGTTTTTTTCCGATGAGCTCCACGGATCGTCGTCCGTAGCGATGCGGCGTTTTTAAGGACCGCATGCTGCGCGGCGCATTGGGCCGCATAGCTCGCTGCGGCTTGCCACGTCGAGCGCCGGCCGCTACGCTCGGCTATGCTTTCCGTCCACGGCCTGACCAAGCGCTACGGCGGGCCCCGGCCGCGAACCGTCTTCACCGACGTCGACCTGGAGCTCGAGGCCGGCGATTACGTCGCAGTGATGGGCGAATCGGGCATCGGCAAGTCGACGCTGCTCAATCTCGTTGCGGGCCTCGACCGCGCCGATTCGGGCTCGATCAAGCTCGGTGACATCGAGCTCACGACGCTCGACGACGACGCGCTCACGCTTCTGCGCCGGACGCAAATGGGTTTCGTGTTCCAGGCGTTCCACATCCTGCCCTATCTCGATGTCGGGCAGAACGTTGCATTGCCCCTGTCGCTGCTCGGCATCGCCGACGACGGCGCCGTGCGCCGGGTGGCCGCGATGCTTGCAGCCGTAGGTCTCGCCGAGCGCGCGGCAAGTCCGCCGCGCGAGCTTTCAGGAGGCGAGCTGCAGCGCGTCGCGATCGCCCGTGCGCTCGTCCACGGTCCGCGTCTGGTGCTGGCCGATGAGCCCACCGGCAACCTCGATCCTGAAACGGCGAGCCAAGTTCTCCGCGTGCTACGCGAGCAGGTCAAGGCGAACGGTGCGGCGGGCATTTTGGTGACTCATTCGCGCGTAGCTGCGGAAACCTGTGACCGCACGCTGCTGCTGACGCCACATGGACTGCGCGAACGCGAGCCGGGCTGAGCTTCGATGCATTCGGCAATGGCAGCGGTCAGGGTGATATTGGCTGGCGCGTTCGCGCAGAACAAGACGCGCGGTATCTTGTCGGTCCTCGCTATCGCGCTCGGCGTCGCGCTCGGCTACGCGGTGCAGCTCATCACCCAGTCGGCGCAAAACGAGCTGGCGCTCGGTGTCCGGACACTTTCCGGCGACGCCGATCTGCAGGTCCGCGGTCCGCGGAGCGGTTTCGACGAAAGCCTGTATCCAGAGCTCTCGAGGCTGCCTGAGGTAGCGGTGGCGAGCCCGGTCGTGGAGATTGATGCGAAGCTCGCCGACCGCGAGGACGTGCTGAAGATCGTCGGTGTCGATGCCCTCCGCGCGGCCGAGATCCAGCCGGGATTGATCGCCGAGGCCGGCGACCGCCTCGATCTTTTCCGTCCGGACCTGCTGTTTCTCTCCCCCGCCGCAGCGCGCTGGCTCGGTCTCGCTGCCGGCGGAGCGTTAAGCTTCCAGGTCGCGCTCCGCGATGCGACGCTCACCGTCGCGGGCCTCGCTCCGGCCGGAGAGCAACAGCGTTTTGCGGTAATGGACATCGCCGGTGCGCAGTCCAACTTCGATCGGCTGGGTTCGATCACGCGCATCGATCTGCGCCTTAAGCCCGGCGTCGATCTTGCCGCGTTTCGCGACAGGCTCCAGCAGCGCCTGCCCGCCGGTATCGCGGTCGAGCGTCCCGAGGCGAGCCTCGCGGCCAGCGCGAGCGTGTCGCGGTCCTACCGGGTCAATCTGAATGTCCTCGCGCTCGTGGCGCTGTTCACTGGAGGCTTGCTCGTCTTCTCGACCCAGGCGCTGGCGGTGGTCCGGCGGCGCGCGCAGTTCGCGCTGCTGCGGGTGCTCGGCGTAACGCGCCGGCGCCTCGTAGCATCGCTCCTCGCCGAAGGTGCGTTGATCGGCGCGGCAGGCAGCGCGCTCGGGCTCGTTGCCGGATTCGTGCTGGCCGAGGCCGCCATACGGGTTATCGGTCCCGATCTCGGGTCAGGCTATTTTCGCGGCGTTGCGCCGACGCTCGTTCCTGCTCCGTTCGCGTTGGTGCTTTGCTTCGGCCTCGGCGTCGCGGCTGCGCTGCTCGGCAGCCTGGTGCCGGCGTTCGAAGCGGCGCGCGCCCCGCCGGCGCAGGCGCTCAAGGCGGGAGACGAAGAGCGCGCGTTCGCCCGGTTGCGCCCGATCTGGCCCGGCGCGTCCGCTGTCGCGATCGGCTCCCTGGCCTCATTCCTGCCGTCGGTAGCCGGACTACCGCTGTTTGGTTACCTCGCGATCGCGCTGCTCCTCATCGGGACTCTGATGCTCATGCCGCGAATCGCTGCGGCGATCCTCTCGATCATTCCCTCGCCGCGCGACGCGGCATCACGTCTTGCGCTCTTGCAACTGCGAGGCGCGCCCGGACAGGCTGCAGTGAGCCTGGCCGCGATCGTCGCCAGCATGAGCCTCATGATATCGATGGCGATCATGGTGACGTCATTCCGCGATGCGCTCGACGTCTGGCTCGAGCGCATCCTCCCGGCCGACGTCTACGTTCGAGCCGCCGCGGCCGGCGACACCTCGTACATGACGTCCGAAGACCAGACGCGAATCGCTGCGCTTCCAGGTGTGCGGCGCGCCGAGTTCGTGCGCGAGCAGCAGCTTCTGCTCGACCCGTCGCGGCCGCGTGTCGTACTGCTCGCAAGGGATATCGACCCGGCCGATCCGGGTCGGCGACTGGCGTTGGTGGGCGCTCCGGCAAGGCCGCCCGCGGAGGCGCCGCCGATGTGGGTCAACGAGGCGATGGTCGATTTGTACGGCTTCACGGCGGGAAAGGTCGTTGCCATACCGATCGCAGGGAAGCCGACTGCGTTCGCGGTCGCGGGCGTGTGGCGCGATTACGCGCGGCCCCAGGGAGCGGTCGTGATCGAGCGTGAGCGCTATGTCGCCCTCACCGGCGACCGCACTGCGACGAACGGCGCTCTCTGGCTCGCGCCCGGAACCGATCTCGACCAAGTGAGCCACGCGATCGCGCGCGAGGTCCCGGGAGGCGGCAAGCTGGACGTTGCCGCGCCCGGCGAAGTCCGCGACTTCTCGCTCAGGATCTTCGATCGCACGTTTGCGGTCACCTACGCGCTCGAGCTCGCCGCCGTGGTGATCGGCTTACTCGGGTTGTCGTCGTCTTTCGGCGCACTGGTGCTCGCGCGGCGGCGCGAGTTCGGCGTGCTGAGGCATATCGGCATGACGCGGCGACAGGTCGGCGCAATGCTCGCCAGCGAAGGGCTGACCGTCAGCGGTATCGGACTCGTCGTTGGGCTGGGCTTGGGGTCGGCCATCAGTCTCATCCTTATTCACGTCGTCAACCGGCAATCGTTCCATTGGGGCATGGGCGTCTCGGTTCCGTGGGCGACCCTCGCCGCGGCCGCGCTCGTCGTGCTCGCGCTTTCGACGCTCACTGCATGGGCGAGCGGGCGCAAGGCAATGAGCGATGACGCCATACGGGCGGTAAAGGACGACTGGTGAGCCCTCGTCGTCGTCGATCGAGGAAATCGCAATGAAGCGACGTGCTTTCCTCGCGAGCCCTTTGCTGCTTCTCCCCGCCACAGCCCGCGCAGCAGAGCCGTATCCAGAAGTAGAGGCGAGCCGGCCACTGCAGTTTCCACAGGACTACGGCAGCCATCCCGCCTTTCGCAACGAATGGTGGTACGTCACCGGCTGGCTTGAAGATACGAGCGGTAATGCCGCCGGCTTCCAGGTCACCTTCTTCCGCCACCGCCCCGGGGTTGCGGAAGAAAACGCAAGCCGGTTCGCACCACGCCAGCTTTTGTTTGCGCACGCCGCCATCGCAGATCCTCGCTACGGACGGTTGCGCCACGACCAGCGGGCCGCGCGCGCGGGCTTCGACATCGCTGCTGCGCTCGAAGGCACGACCAACGTGTGGATCGGAGATTGGTCTCTGCAGCTCATCGAAGGCAGCTACCGCGCGCGGATCGCGGCGCGCGATTTCCAGCTCGATCTTCGGTTCGCGCCAACGCAACCGGTGCTGCTGCAGGGCGAGGCGGGCTTGTCACGCAAGGGCCCGAGTCCGCTCCAAGCGAGTTATTACTACAGTCAGCCGCAGCTCGCCGTGACAGGGCAAGTCGCCGCCGGTGGCCGCGATGCAAACGTCACCGGCACCGCCTGGCTCGATCACGAATGGTCGAGCGAGTACATGGCGGCGGACGCCACCGGCTGGGATTGGATCGGCATCAACCTCGACGATGGCGGCGCGCTGATGGCCTTCCGCATGCGCGATCGCTCCGGCGGTGCGCTGTGGGCCGGCGGCAGTCACCGCGCCCGGGATGGAAGCGTGCGCAGCTTCGCGCCGGCCGAGATTCAATTTGCGCCGCAACGTCGATGGCGCTCTCCTCGCACACAGATCGACTATCCGGTCGCGATGACTGTCCGCGCCGGCTCTGTGGAGTGCGCCGTGGAGCCGCTCATGGACGATCAGGAAATGGATGCACGGGCCGGCACCGGCACGATCTACTGGGAAGGCGCCGTGCGCGCGGTTCAGCCAGGGCGCGAGATCGGCCGTGGATATCTCGAGTTGACGGGATACGGGAAGCCGCTAAAGCTTTGAAGCGGTTATCTTCCGCCTGGACACTCGTCGGACGGCAATCAAACGCTGCAGATCGCCGAGAACTGGGCAGGCGGCAGTGATCGCAGCAAGCGGCCCGCTACCGCGGAAGCTCTTGCGCAGACGAGATCCGGGCTTGCATCGATGGCGCGGGCGCTTCCTCCCGCGTAACAAGGCGGCCGTTTTCAAAATACAGGAAGCGCCACTCCTCTGCCGCATCCTTGTAGATCCATTGTTCGCGCCATCCCTGTATCGCCTTGGAGCGCAGGATTTGGCTTGGGCGGCCCCAGCCCGTGAGATTCAGAACCTGGGTATCCGTCATGCCGATGAACAACGTCGTCGCGGCAAAGGGCGTGCCGGTGTAGCGGTTCGCCTCGCGCGATCGGGATGTGTAGGCGTCCGGAGCATTTTCGTTACTAGTGGCGGATGCAGCCTGACGATTCTGGTTCCTTGCGATGGATGCAAACGCCTGCTCCTGTTGTCCCGATGGACACGGAACGCTCTGATAGGTAACGCCGTCCTGGCCGGCGCATTTGTGAATTTCCTGCGCCTGCCCGAGACTCGCAAGCGCGAAGAACCCAAGTACCCACAGTAGACGTAGACCCATTTGCGATACTGCCCCTGATTAACGCTGACAAGATAACCCGAGTCAGATTTCGCGAATATCGGCAGCCATCCGAAAATGCTGTAGGACAAACTGACGGCGGCGTGGCCGGCCCTTCTGGGAGCAGCCCAGGTTACCCGGCGTAGCGCGTCGACGCTCCAGGGGCCGCCGCTCGCGGCCGGCTAGATATAGGAAGACGAAGCTGTACAAGGCAGAGAGTTTGCCGCAATTGAGAAGGGGCCAGAAGCCTGCGTGGCGTGCGCGTAGAAATACGCGACCGTAGCCGCGCAAGTACCCAGAGTGCGGCGCGGATGTGACACTGCTAGAATGAGCGTCGCCTGCGTGAGGGAGCGAAAAAAAAGATGACGGCTTGTCGCTGGTCCGCGCTTACCGTGATCGCAGCCGCGATTTCCGTTGCGGCCCCGCTTGCCAGCGCCGCTGCATCCTGCGATACGCTGGAACCTTGCGCCGCCAAGGTCTGCCGGCTCGAGGCCGACATCGCCCAAGCCAAGGCCAAGGGCAATACCCGTCAGCTTGCCAGCCTCGAGCGCGCCCGCGCCGAAATGGTCCATTGCAGCGACGACGGGCTCAAGCAGAAACGCAAGGTCGCACTGGAGCAGGCGCAGCGCCGGATCGACCGGCGCGAGATGGAGCTCAAGAAGGTCGAAGCGAGCGGCAACGCCGCGAAGGCAAAGAAGGCGCAGCGCAATCTGGAAAGCGCGCGCAAGGCCTACGCCGAGATCGAGAAGTCACCGCTATAGACGCAGCCGGCTCGCAACTCGGTCAATAGATTTCCGGCATCGGCACCGGCTGCGCTTCGGGCTTGCACACGCCGCACCACAACGCATCGGCCACAACCACCGCTTTCGGCGTGCTGTTCGCCCCGACGAAAATCGTCGCGATGTACGGCAGACGTTTCTCGGCGTGATCCTTGCACGTGGCCCTGCCGCAAAAACGACAGACCCCCCGGGCTTCGTTATCGTCGAAAAAACATTTCACCGTTTGATCCTCCCATTGATAAGGCGCTGTTCGACCAGCTGTTCTTTCGACTTTTGCGTGAATCTTTGCACAGCTTCGAGTAACTATTCTTCGCCTTCCGTTGCCAGCGCTGCAGCCCGCATCCGCGATTCGAGCGCGGCTTGAACTCTGGCATACAGGCCCGTACCCGTTGAATCATGCGACGCGAGTTTGGTCCCGAGCGCACTCCAGAGATTCGTCCCGGGCGCTTCGATTTTCGTCAGTATCTGCCCAACGCGCGCCCACAGCGACCACGTCGTCTTGGGCATGATCGCGCGCACATAGGACATGATGTAGATGCCTACGTCATTGCGCGCCTGTTTCAATTCACGCTTCAGCTCGGTGATCTGCGGAAGCAGCTCCGTGCGCAATTCGGGGTCTCTTGTCTGCCTTATCTGGTCCTGCTTCATCGCCAGCTGTGCCCCAAGGAGTAGGACGTTCGCGACCTGTTCGCGCTTGATTTCGCCAAAGCGTTCCTCGACTGGCGCCAGCAGATCGTCGAGGTCATCGATACGTTGCACGAGCATCGCTTCGCCCTTGGATACACCCGTCTTCAATCCGAGCGACTTGCGCAACCGACGGCGCTCCAGGCGCAGGCCCCACAGCATGGCCCCAGTGGCAAGGACTAGGGCGGCAAAGGCAGTGCCTGTGAGAGCCAAAAAGCTCGCTTTCGCGAACACGAATTCATGGAACGCGATCGTGTTGTAGGCGGTGTGGATGCTGATCGCCACGGCAAGGCCAACGAGCCAAGCCAGCAAAGGATGTCTTACCCTGCCGAGAGGAAACCCGGCAACCGCCATACCGACGATCGCCGACGTACTGCCGTGAAGCACCGATGACGCGAAGGCGCGCAAAGTGCCGACGATTACCCCTGTGTCTATATCCACTCGGCTGAGGAAGAGCATGTTCTCCGCAATCGCGAAACCGATTCCCGCGGCGAAGCCGTAAACGGCCCCATCGACGAAAGAAGTCATGACTCCACGGCGAACGAGATAGAGAAGGACGAGCGATTTGAAGACTTCTTCGACCGGGGGTGCGAAGTGGGTTCCCACGAATGGCATTCCCAGGATGAGCCTTATCGGGTGATCCACGCTGTAGGAAAGCCCAAGCGATATAACCCCCCAGGCGAGAGCCAGCAATAACGGTTTGATGCGGTGGGTCTCGAAGAAATTCAGCCAATTGACGAGATATAGAAACACCAGCGGGATGATGCCGGCGATGAGGATGGCGTAACTAATCGGCTGGTAATGAGGAGTCATCGTCGCCAGGCGCGAAGTCCGGACATACAAAAACCAAAAGCGGTAGTCGATCGACTACCGCTTTTGAAGTTCAGAGGATCGCCCGGGCGGAGATTTCCGGTGAATGCCAACTCTGTGGTAACTCCGCCGGGGTGCTCTCTATCCGTTCTGCCTAGTTGGCACTCGAGGCACCCGACGCACCCGAGGCACCCGACGCACCCGAGGCACCCGACGCACCTGAGGCACCCGACGCA